>JAPKYA010000099.1 GCA_026394565.1 Methanothrix sp. | reverse complement strand
TCGGCTGATGCGATCAGAAAGTGAATATAGTCAAGATCATTGCATTTTGCTGGATTCACGTTCAGTCCTATTCCATTTATTTTTCAGCCTTAATATAGACTATACAATATAAGAAGATTCCGCCAAGTGCGTAAGTCCTACGGATAAAAGCATAAGCTAGGGGTGGTGAATCACCAGCGGATGCTCGGAGCAAAGGACTTGAGTCCTTATTTAAGACTCGTTTCCATGGTGCGGCAAACCGGCGGGATCACAACTTTTTGCCTTCCATTTTTTTAAAGTTTCGTCTGGCTATTGTGATAACTTCTAAGAAAAAAATAAATAGCATTAATAGCTATATCAATCCTATCTGTATATGCAAGGAATGCCCAATGCATACATTCCAAGCTGACATTAGAATGTCGAAATCACTGAATACATTTGAAATTATTTATAAATATAATAGGAGGATTTATGACAGGTGAGATTCAAGAAAATTTGGAAAAGCCCATAGAGGAAAGAAAGTACCAGGGAATAGGAATTCGACTTGTGTCGCTCATCATTGACAACATAATCGTCGGCATCATTATCGGAGTAATCGGGAGCATGATAGGATTTGGCATGACGACGCAGAAAATGGTCCCCTGGTGGATTGGCTTACTTTATTTCGTGATTTACATAGGCTATTTCACTCTCCTTGAGGGATCAAAGGGGCAGACCATCGGTAAAATGGTAACCAAGATCAAGGTAGTCAGGGAAGATGGAAAGCCGATCGACATGAATCAGTCTCTGACAAGGAATCTCCTCAGGGTCATCGACGGACTGTTCGCCTATCTGATCGGCGCTATCCTGATCTGGCGTTCCGATAAGAAGCAGAGACTTGGGGATAACATTGCCAAGACAATTGTCGTAAAGGTCTGAAACTAATAAGATGGCCAGAGGAGCGCGAGGAAGGGCGGTGGCCGGCGACATTCTACCTGGGGAATAGGCAGAGACGTGAGAAGTCCGACGTTCTGGAGATCCACCGGGCTCATCCTTTCGTGTTGAAAATTCTATCCTAGCATATGGTGTCGTTTGGCCAGATCCAGGGCAAGAGAGTTTGGCTCGATTGAATCCGTAGCCATGCCTATGGATTCTTCTCGATCCATCCGCCGTTGACATATAAATATATTGTGTCAAAATTAAATAAAGGAGAAAAGGCAGAGCCGGACTATCCATCCTGGCTCTGTATACCGGCTTTAAGCGGTGATCTTGCTCTTGGCGATGTATTTGATGAGGTCCGGGCCGAGTCTGGCCCTCTTCTGAACCTGGCTGGCCAGATCCTCCATGGCGGCGCCGCTGGCGACCAGGGAACTGATCTCCTCCAGGGTGGCATCTTCCACAGTGAAGTACTCGTCCAGGTCCTTTCTGTGGCCCCAAACATCTCCTTCCAATAGCTCAATGCCCTGCATGTCCAGGAATACCTGGATGGCATTGGACATGGTCTTGCGGTAGGATGGGGGTACCTGAATCATTCTCAGCCTGGGACATCTTTGCATCAAGCTGAGGAAGTCTACGTTGCTGGCGCGAAAAGCCAGGTGAACCATCTTCTCATTGGGGTTGAGATTTGGAATCTCATTTTTTGAGCTAACTACTCTAAGTCTCATGTATTCTCCTATTAGCTAAATAATCTTTCCTAGTATTAATAGACACTTTAGCTGTACACATGTGTACAGAACGACATCTATAGGCTGCATAATTGATTATGAAGGAAATGCCTTAGCTGTTTGATGTACTAAATTTGACAATAATGAGAGGATATTAGAATAATACAGAGTGAATATCTCACGCCAATTGCATGAGTCACAATAGAGAGGTGCTATCCGTTTTGCCCTCAAATTTTTAAAGGTAGCCTGAAAGTAGTATTATTAATAGTTGTCGCTAATTCAGATGAACTATCGGCAATAATAGATCCTGGATGTCCATCAAAAATGAGTAAGTATTTTCTTGTTCCTGCACGTCCAAACTCTCATGGATACGCTCGTCAGCGATATTTGCCCTTCGCGATCCTGCGAGCTAATCTTTGAGCATAAACCAGATGTCAAAGCCGGTTCTTCAAAGTGAGCAGATAAAGCTGCATCTTTTCATCCCAGGCCCTCTTTGCAGCAAGGCCGCAGATCTCGAATAAAACCGCTTCCACAATAGGCTTCATAATTGGGAGTGGGAGGAACTACCGGCAGCTTTGGGCCGGTTACAGCCCGGCCATCACGCAGAGCCCATATGAAAAGGGCTGTGCAAGACTCGATCTTCATATTATTTTTCTTGCCCGACCTTTAGCAGCAGATTTTCCAGCACGCATCGCTTCCATTTGCTGGTTACCGGCTTTCCGCACCTTCCCTCCAGGAGATAGACCTGCCCCGGACGGGATTTCAGATACTTCTTAATCTCAAAAAGTGTAGCACTGGAAAGCTGGATCCTTCTGTCCACAGCAACCTTCAACTGCCCGCTCTGCATATCTAGGTCCGAAACGCGAAGATTGATGAGATGGTCAATTTCCAGACCGGTCTCAAAGAACAGAAGAAGTATGATTCTATCCATGCCTGATGCCAAATCCAGCAACTTTATTATTTCCAATCCAACCATCTGGCCAGCATTTTAGCCAGCTCTCTTTGCTGGACCGGTTTGGCAATGAAATCGCTCATTCCAGCCTCGATGCACCTTTCCCGATCGCCTTGCATGGCAAGGGCGGTCATGGCAATTATGGGGATGCGCGGATTTAAAGCGCTTGATTCATCATGGCGGATGCAGCGAGCGGCCTCGAAACCGTCCATCTCAGGCATTTGGCAGTCCATCAGCACCAGGTCGTAGGGAATGGTCTGGAGCACATCGACGGCTTCCTGACCGTTGGCCACCACATCTCCCTGAAGGCCCATCTTTCTCAGCATGGCCTGTGCCACTTTCTGGTTTACGGGGTTGTCCTCCGCCACCAGGATTCGAATTTTGCGTCTGCCCTTTTCAGAAATGGAAGCCCAGGCGGCTGAGCACTCTGCAGCACCCTCGCTAGATCCGTCATGTTGACCCACCACCTGAACTTTGAAGCCCTCATTTTCGCCATTTACGGATTCAGATCTTGCATTTTGTTTTTCAAACACTGCCGTAAACCAGAAGGTGGACCCTTTGCCTTCCTTGCTTTCTACGCCGATCTGCCCTCCCATCAATTCCGCCAGCTGCTTGGAGATGGCTAGCCCCAGACCAGTTCCCCCGTATTTGCGCTTGGTGGAGCCGTCTGCCTGAGTGAATGGAGTAAAAAGAATAACCTGTCGGTCTGCCGGTATGCCGATCCCTGTGTCACTAACTGAGAATCGGAGGGTCGCATTTCTTTCATCTTCGCTGTCCAGGTCTGCACGGATCACTATCTTACCTATGGCGGTGAACTTCACGGCATTAGCACCCAGGTTGACAAGAATCTGGCGCAGCCTTCCTGGATCTCCGCGCAGGTGAAATGGCAGCTTGGGCTCGACCAGGCAGATCAGCTCCAGCCCTTTCTCATGAGCGCCAATGGAGAGAAGATCTGTCGTATCCTCCAGGATAGATCCCAGGTCGAAGTCCAGAGTTTCCAGTTCCATTTTGCGGGCTTCGATCTTGGAGAAGTCCAGAATATCATTGATGAGGGAGAGCAGAGTTTCGCCGCAGATACAGGCTATTTTTGCATATTCACGCTGTTCGTCATTCAAATTCGTATCTTCGAGCAGTCCAGTCATGCCGATTATGCCATTCAAGGGGGTGCGGATCTCATGGCTCATATTGGCCAGGAACTGGCTTTTGGCCACATTGGCAGTCTCGGCCTGCATGGCCAGCTCATTGGCATGGGAAATGGCCACCTCAAGCTGCCGATTAGCCCTTTGCAGCTTTTCCTCGTCACTCTTTCGCTGGGTGATATTCACAGCCACATGGACTACACCCTGGACACGACCATCAACATCCTTGATGATGGAGCTTCTAGACAGCCAGGTCTTGCCGTCTGGGGTCACAACCTCCCCTTCCTGGAAATGCCCAGTCTTTGCGGCCTTCAATGCCGTGCATCCCGGACAGGGCTCTTTGAGGCCCTGGAGGATCTCATAACAGAACTTGCCCCTTATCTCCTTGATCGACAACTCAAGCGATGTTTTCACTGCCTCGTTGACCCAGATGATGCGCATGGCAGGATCCAGGTACTCCACAGCGACGTGCTTAAGGCCGTTTAAAATTGCCGCCTTCTCTTGCTCCGATGCCCTCAGCGCATTCTCCGCATGCCTACGATCGGTTATGTCAAAGATGATGCCCAGCAGACCAGTGAACTCCCCATTCGATCCTACCATCCGGCGGCCGCTTAAAAACCCCCAAAAATCGCCTCCATCCCCCCGCAGATAATGTCGCTCTACAGAGACTGTATCGACCCTATTTTCCATCAATGCCTGCATGAGAATTGTTCCCTCCTGGCGTTCATCAGGATGAACCAAAGCGGGATAAGGAGTGCCTACTATCATCTCCAGCGGACAGGCAAACAGCTCGGCCATAAGCTGGTTGGCCTGGATGATTCTCCCCTCGGTGTCAACAATTATTATTCCCGCAGGGGAAGTCTCGAAAATGGTCCTTAGACTCAGCTCGCTCTCCCGCAATGCCTCCTCAGCCTTCTTGCGCTGCGTGACATCATTTATGACGCCAAACACCGTTCTTTTTGCCGGATTGTATTCGGCCAGCGAATGGATGTCAAGGATCCGTCCATCAGATGGCCTGAGGATTTTGAATTCCACATTATACGGCCTTCCCTTCTCAACTAATTCTTGCAGTGCCTTGTCGAGGCGAGCGCGGTACTCAGGCAGGGGAATTCTTTGCACATCCGGCAGCGGCCAATCCTCGCCCTCCAATCCATAAATGCGCTTTGCCCCCTTTGAGGCGCGCATCTTATTCTCGTTTAAAGATAGTTCCCAGTGGCCAAAACAGGCTATTTCCTCTGCGCGCATGAGACGCTTCTCACTCTCCTGCAGCGCCTCCTCAGCTCTTTTTTGCTCAGAGATATCACGAATAGACTGGATTGCTCCCACAATATTGCCAAAGCTATCGCAAAGGGGAGAGACGATACCCCAGAGGTAGGCACCCTTGCCATGGTTGAGCATGGGAGCAAAGGCCTCGGCAATCAATTGATTCCCTTTTCTCGAAATAGAGAGATATTTCTTTTCGATTTCCGGCATGTCCCGGAATATGAGATCGATGAGGATCGGTCTGGCTTCACCGATGAAAGGTACTGCATAGGCATAACTGCTTTTGCCCATCATCTCCTCTTTTGGTATGCCTGTCATGTCCTCAATGGCTCGATTCCAGGCGATGACCTCTCCATCCTGGTTTATTGCAAATGTGGCATCTGGCAGGAAATCGATGATATTGGCCAGCCGTCGCTCCGATTCCTTGAATGTTTCTTCGAAAATGACTTTGCTCCGGTCTCTGCACTCTTTTGCAGCATACTTTTCTTCCCAAAGAGCTTCCTTGGCTTGCATGCGATCAGCGATGCCATCACCCATGAATCGTTGTTAATGATTAATTCGGAATATACGTCTTTCGGAAGATCTTTGCATGCATGTAGTGACTGGATCTCGGAGGCAACCTAAATTGTCCGCTTGTCACCCATCGCTATTGCCAGCCACCTGGCCAGCATTTCCGCCAGTTCTCTTTGCTGGACCGGCTTGGCAATGAAATCGTTCATTCCGGCCTGGATGCATTTCTCCCGATCACCTTGCATGGCAAGAGCCGTCATGGCAATGATGGGAATGCCTGGATTGAGTGCCTTCGATCCTTGTTCGCGGACTATGCTTGTGGCCTCGAAACCGTCCATCTCAGGCATCTGGCAGTCCATCAGCACCAGATCGTAGGGAATGATCCGGAGAGCATTGACGGCCTCCTGACCATTGGCCACAACATCTGCTTGCAGCCCCATATTTCGGAGCATCGCCTGTGCCACTTTCTGATTTACGGGATTATCCTCCGCCACCAGGATTCGTATTTTGCGTTTGAGCGTTTGGGAAATAGCAGGCCTCGCAGCGAAGCGTTCTATTGTTCCTTTGCCAACATTTTCGACAAGCTCCTCTGCCGATTCGGGCCTTGCCGGCTGTTTCTCGAACACGGTCGTGAACCAGAATGTGGAGCCTTTGCCTTCCTTGCTTTCCACGCCGATCTTGCCCCCCATCAATTCCGCCAACTGTTTGGATATGGCCAGCCCCAGACCGGTTCCGCCGTATTTTCGCGTTGTCGAGCCGTCCGCCTGAGTGAAAGGAGTGAAGAGAATTTCCTGCAGATTTGCCGGGATGCCGATGCCTGTATCGCTGACAGAGAAGCGAAGCGTGGCATTATGTTCGTCTTCGTTATCCAGGTCGACGCGAATCACTATCTCCCCATGGGGGGTGAACTTCACGGCATTGCTTCCCAGGTTGACTAGAATCTGGCGCAGCCTTCCCGGATCTCCCCTCAGCAGCGACGGCACAGTTGGTTGCACCATGCAGACCAGCTCCAGCCCTTTCTCATGAGCACCGATGGCCAGGAGATTTGCCGTATCATCAAGTGTAGAGCGCAGATCGAAGTCCAGCGTTTCCAGCTCCAGTTTGTGGGCTTCGATCTTGGAGAAGTCCAGGATGTCGTTGATGAGAGACAACAGAATTTCGCCGCTGATACGAGCGATTTTTGCATATTCACGCTGCTCGGCATTCAAATCCATGTCCAGAAGCAGTCCGATCATGCCTATGACGCCATTCAAGGGAGTGCGGATCTCGTGGCTCATGTTGGCCAGGAATTCGCTCTTGGCAGCATTGGCCTTCCTGGCCAGATCAGCCATCTCGTTGGCTCGGGCGGTCTGCTCATTGAGATACTTGTTAAGTCTGGTTGTTTCGTTCAGAGTCTCAAGCAACTCCTCGTCCACATGGGCGGTCTGAATGACTTGGGTGACCGTATTGCTCAGGTTGTTGAGCTGGGCATCTTCCTCGCCGGTAATAGGTTGTTTGCTGAAAAGTGCCATGACGCCCAGGGCATCTCCACCCGGCGAACGTAGCTGGTAACCGGCAAACGAGACAAGGTCATTCTCCTTTGCCCATTCGCGGTTGTGAATACGAGGGTCGCTTTGCACATCGTTTGTAAGGAATCTGTGTTCCTGCCCCGATGCAACGCGCCCGATCTTGTAGCAACCAAAAGGCACGCGTCTGTGAACCACCCCGTCCGTATGGGTATAACGTCCTGAACTGGCAAGGAGTCGGAGACATCGATCTTTATAGCGGCAGACATGCGGTCCTTCTGTCGCCGCCGCATGTATGCACCCGACATCGCAGAGGTCTCCGGAACCGGCTACCCAAATGCGACAAAAGTCGGCCCCGAAGATATCAACCACGCTGTCGGTGATCTTCTTGAGTTTCTGCTCCAATTTGCCGGGGCTCAGCAGAGTCTGTTGAAGCAGGTTCAATTGCTCCTGACGTACCAGGGAACGAGCGCGACTTATTTCAAACTGCTTGCGCTCGGTGATATCCCGGATGGTTCCCTGATAGCCAATAATCCTCCCAGTTCTATCTTTTCTGGCAACAGACGTTATGAGTGTGTCAATGATCGTGCCGTCCTTTTTCCGCAGGGTGACCGGGTACTCCAGTGTGTACCCCTTTTCGTTGATGGCCTGAAGATGCCGTTTTCTCTCGTCGGGATTCGCATACAAGTCTTTAATTTCCGCTTTCATCAGCTCTTCTCTGCTTTCATAGCCAAAAATTTGAACTGCCGCATCATTCAGGTCAATCCAGCGACCGTCAACTGATGTGATAAAAACACAATCTCTTGATATACTGAAGAAAGCTCTGTATCGCTCTTCACCCTCATGTAGCGCCTCTTCCGCTTGCTTGCGCTCTGTGATATCCATATACGTTCCGAGCACGCCGATGATCTCCCCCTCAGAACTGCGCAGAGGTATCTTGCTCGTAAGAAGGACGATGGTGTTACCTTCGGGGGTCGTCTGAGGTTCTTCGATAAGCAACTTGGAGCGGCCGCTCTCGATGACCTGGCGGTCATCGCCGCGATATAATTCCGCCTGGTCACGCCACCCCATCTGGTAATCATCTTTGCCGATTATGTCTTTCGAATCGGCAAAACCCGCATCATGCGCGAATATCGCATTACAGCCCAGGTAAACGAGATCTCTATCCTTCCAGAATACCCGCACGGGTATCGCGTTGATAATCCCTTCGATGATTAGATGCGATGCGCGCAGCGCCTCCTCCGCTTGCTTGCGCTCGGTGATATCGCTTGTGGTGCCAAAGACGGTGACTCGGTCGTCCGACTGAGAATAAGCCGAAAACTTGGAAAGAACCAAACGCGTGGTGCCATCAGCCTTTCGCATGCGGTATTCTGCTGTTTTATCCTTTCCAAGCGTTTGTATCATTTCAAAAAGGGTCCCCTGCACAGACAGCAAGTCACTGGGATGAACATAGGATAAATATTTGCCAAAGCTGTTTCCGATGGTGCCATCCGGCAGGTCCAGCATCCTGTCCGCCGCAGGCGAGATGTATGTGCCGATGTGCTCACCTTGGGCATTGACATCATAGCGCCAGACGATATCGGATATCATCGAGACGACCTGCTCGTACTGGGCCTGGCTGTCCTCGGCAGCTTGCTTGGCTTCTCGCAAAGCTTCCTCAGCATGCTTGCGATCAGTAATATCGAACAGAAATACCGTTAGTCCGATGAAGGATGTGTCTTCTCCTCTGATAGGGCTGTAATGGTCCTCATAGTAGCGGCGCTGCAGATCGTTGTCTCCATATGCCTCAACAATAACCAAGTGCTCGCCTGCCAGGGCTCGATCAAAGTTGCGCTTTGCCTTATTACGGTCAGCGGGATCTGTAATATAATCAAGCATATTTGCCCCAATTTCGATGTCAACGCCCCAAATGGCCTTCATGGTCTTTTCATGATTTTGATTAAAAGCCAGATATCTGTAGTCTTTATCCAACGCGAAAA
Organism: Methanothrix sp.; assembly: GCA_026394565.1. Taxonomy (GTDB): domain Archaea; phylum Halobacteriota; class Methanosarcinia; order Methanotrichales; family Methanotrichaceae; genus Methanothrix. Next base: position 13,297 of record JAPKYA010000099.1, on the reverse strand, counting down.
CGACAATATTATTGGGGCTTGCCATGATTGCCTCAAGCAGCGAATTTGATTGTTGAATCAGCATCTTGGATCTCTTCAACTCCTCAAGATTTGACTTAATCTCTTCCTCTGCCCGCTTGCGCTCGGTGATATCCCGGATGGTTCCTTGATAGCCAATGATCCTCCCAGTGCTATCTTTTCTGGCAACAGACGTTAAGAGAGTGTCAATGATCGTGCCATCCTTTTTCCGCAGGGCGACCGGATACTCCCGTGTGTACCCGTTTTCGTTAACGACCTGTTGATACCGTGCCCTATCGTCAGAATTCGCATACAGGTCTTTAATTTTCGCTTTCAGTAGGTCTTCCCTGTTTTCATAGCCAAAAATTTGAACTGCGGCATCATTCAGGTCAATCCAGCGACCGTCAAGTGATGAGATAAAGATACAATCTCTTGATGTACTGAAGAAGGCTCGATACCGCTCTTCACCCTCACGCAGCGCCTCCTCCGCTCGCTTGCGCTCGGTGATGTCAATAATGCTGGAGAGAACACATTTCTCATTTTGAATAATAATTATCTCAGCTGAGAATAATCCTATGATGAGTTCGCCTGATTTTTTTCTGAAGGAGACTTCCATCCCAGCTATTGTTTTCCCTTTCGATAATTCTGATACAACAAAATTTCTATCACTTTCATTATCCCAAAGATTTAACTCAACTGTAGTCTTGCCTGCCACATCCTTGAAAGTATATCCGGTGATTGCAAAAAAACCATCATTTACTTCGATGATCTTTCCGTCAGAAGCTTTTGTGATTGTGATTGCATAAGACGCACAGCGAAATGCGGATGAGAATTTTTCCTCGCATAGCTGTAGCGCTGCTTCCGCTCGCTTGCGCTCGGTGATATCGCTTGTAGCGCCAAAAACGGTGACTCGGCCGTTCGGTTGGGAATAAGCCGAACCCTTGGAACGAACCCAAAGCGTGGTGCCGTCGGCCTTTCGCAGACGGTATTCTACGGTTTTATCCTTTCCAAGCGTTCGTATCACTTCGAAAAGTGCTTCCTGCACTGCCGGCAAGTCTTCGAGATGAACATAGGAAAAATATTTGTCAAAGCTGTTTCCGATGATGCCTTCCGGCAAGCCCAGCATTCTATCCGCAACCGGCGAAATATAGGAGCCAAGGTGCTCACCTTGGGCATTGACATCATAGCGCCAGACGATAACGGATATCATCGAGACGACCTGTTCGTACTGGGCCCGGCTGTCCTCGGCAGCTTGCTTGGCTTCTCGCAAAGCTTCCTCAACCTGCATGCGGTCGGTGATGTCATTGCCCATGATTATCACTATCACTAATGAATAGTTCTGATTGATACATCTGTTGGAAGATCTCTCAGAGCTTCAGCCTTCAACTGCTGTGTCGTTCTCTGATGTCTGTAATCCTTCTAATTGGCGATATGGCATCTGAACAAAAAGAGTATATCATTGATGAATCCAGCGTTCACCGAGAAGTCGCATTGGGAAATATCTCAAATCCCCTGGGGAACTTGAAGCTTCTTTGTCCCAACTCCCTGTCCGCCGCCTCTAGCGCAGCCCTGTCAATTCCCGCCGCCATAACCCTATTTCGCACATTGTCCGAGGACTCCTCCTCTTCAACCTGCTCCTTGACAAACCACTGCAAGAAGTCCAACGCAGCCTCGTCCAACTCCTCCTCGGCCACCCTGACCAGGGAATGAATGAGCCCGGTCACAAAGCGCTCATGATCCCAGACTTGTTGGAAAGCCTGCAGGGGCGAGGCCCAGGAGAACTTTGGAGCCTCCACAGCCAGCATCCTGGCTCTGCCGCCTCTGTCGGCCACGTAGTCAAGCATCTTCATGGTGTGAACCAGCTCTTCGCCTGCCTGCAGTCTCATCCAGTGGGCAAAGCCCAACATATTTATGGACTCAAAATAATAGGACATGGAGAGATAGAGATAGGAGGAGTACAATTCCCTATTCGCCTGAACATTCAGAGCTTCATTCATCTTTTCGCTGAACATCTAATTCGCCTTCTCAAATTGCTCTTTGCCTACACCGCACTCCGGACAGATCCAATCATCGGGAAGGTCCTCGAATGCCGTTCCTGGAGCGATGCCGGAGGCGGAATCTCCTTTTTCCGGATCGTAGATGTATCCGCAGACCGTACAGACATACTTATCCATTTTTTCACTCACCTTCTAAATGAAATTTTCAAGCAGCGCCAATATTTTGCCGTCCCTTTCCGATAAGTTCGGTCGGCGCTGCGAAAACGCCTGATCAAAGCGCGATGCCTCAATCTCATAGAACTTGCCCAGGGGAATGGGAACCTCGGAGCGGTCATAGTTCCAGGAGCGGATGATCTTTTGCGCCTCCTCGAAGTTTGCGGCATCGTTTCCCTGCACAGTGTAGGTCCATTTATTGTAGCTCTCGTACAAATTGTTGTAAGAGACGCAGACCTGGAGAACATCCACAAAAGAAAAGCCTTTGTGCAGTATCGCTTCCTTAAAGAGCGTCTGCAACTGCTGGATGCCGTGCGTGTAGCCCCGGGCAATATAAGACGCTCCGCAAACCAGCATCAGCTCGAGCGGATTCATGGGATGCTCGATTGCGCCGCCGGGCGTGGACTTACCCTTAAAGCCTTGGGGTGATGTGGGCGTGTACTGGCCGGTGGTCAGGCCGTAGACGCGGTTGTCGTGCAAGATCAGTGTGAGATCGATGTTCCTCTTGGCTGCGAAGATGAGATGGTCGAGCCCCTCCGCCAGGCTGTCTCCATCTCCGGAAAAGCAGATCACCTGCAAATCGGGATTGGCAATCTTGATGGCCGAGGCCGCAGGCAGCGTTCGACCATGGATGGAATAGAAGCTGTTTACATTCATGTAGTCCACAATCTTGGCGTGGCAGCCGATGCCGGAGACCAGGACGACGTTTTCCACGGGAAAGCCTTCAGAGTCAAGCTCTGCCAGCACCATTCTCATGGCGCTCATTATGGAGAAGTTGCCGCAGCCGGGGCACCAGGTGTTCTTGGCCGTGGTAGCCAGATCTTTAGGATTCATGCCAGGACCCTCCCGAGTTCCCTAAGAAGATCTTCCACGGAAAAAGGCCTGCCGTCATACTTCAAAATTCGGTCCTGGATTTCAATGCCATAAAAGCCGGCCAGCTTGGCCAGTTGGCCGGTCGAGTTGCATTCAACTGCAAGGAGCCTCTCGACTCCCTGCAGGACACTTTTCAGCTTTCTTTCCGGGAAGGGCGAGAGAACCAGCACATGAATCACGCGAAGTCCCAATTTTAAAGCCGCCTCCATGCATACTCCTTTATTCGAACCCCAGCAGAGCAGGGCTGTCTTGCTCTTTTCGTCCCCAAAGACCTTCACAGTCTCGTATCTCTCGAGGTCAGCGGCCAGGAATTGGCCTTTTCTCTCGCGTTTGTCGCTGGTCTCCCTGGTTATTTGGGTGTCCTCAGAGGTTATGCCACCTTCATCGTGAGTGTAGCTGTCCGTCTTGATCACCTGCCCTTTTTGTGGGGGAAAGGCCAGAGGCGAGACGCCCGTTTCCGTGCAGCGGTAGCGTTTGTACTCGCCCTGCCCATCCCAGAGCAGGGGGGCCTGTTCTGCCAGTTCTTTCAGCTCGCTTGTCAGGTCACCTGCCAGATCTATGTCAAAGCTGTACTGGCTCTCGCTGACGATCTTGTCGGTGAGAATGAAGGAGGGCACCTGATACTTCCAGGCCAAATTCAGAGCCACGCCAGCCCAGTAATAGGCCTCCTCTGCGTCTCCAGGTGCGACTATGAACCTGGGAAACTCGCCCTGACCGGCATTGAGGACGAAATGCAGATCGCCCTGCGCTGTGTAGGTGGGAAGACCCGTAGAAGGTCCCGTTCTCTGAGCCATGACCACCACCACCGGCATCTCTGCCATGCCTGCCAGGCTTATGCCTTCCGTCATGAGGCAAAATCCACCGCCCGACGTCCCGACTGCCGCTTTGACTCCGGCATAGGCGAAGCCTTGTGCCATGAGCATTACTGCGATCTCGCTTTCAGGATGAATCACCTTGAGGCCGAAATCCCGGGCATAGCGGGCCATGAAATCGAGCACGCCGGAAGAGGGAGTCATGGGATAGGCCACGTAGGCTCCAAGGCCGGCTTTGATCAGTCCCAGGCTGATGGCCAGGTTGCCGTTTATGATAGGAAGAGGCTTTTGGTCTTGCTCATCCAAATGACTATCTGCATGATCTGCACGACGATCTATGTGACAGAGTTCCGCCGCCTGGTCGTAGCCCTGGCGGGCCACCTGCAGATTCAGCTCCAGCATCTTTGGCATATGCTTTTTCAAGACATCTTCCAGCACGGACCAATCTATGTCCACAACCTTGCAGTATCCGCCTATTATGCAGGTATTCTTCATGACCGCGGGAGCGTCCGCCTCCTTCAGGATCTGGGTGATAGCAAGGCCGCAGCCTTTATGCTTTGTTTCATCAAGTTTTACCTTATCAGCATCGTAAATCACAAAGGAGTTGTCCTTAAGACGGCTCGTGTGCTTCTCTATGGTTTCCTGGTTGAGAGCTATCAGGACATCGATCTGGTCCATGTGGGCGGCAATCTTCTGTCTGGAAGCTCTGACTAAAGAGAAATTGTGCCCTCCTCTGATGAGGGAAGGATAGTCGTAGTACATGTAAATGTGATAGCCAAGACGGCTGAAGAGGCGAGCCACAGTGAGGCCGGCCTCATTTATGCCGTCGCCTGCAATTCCGCCCACAAGAGTTGAAAAATCGTTCATCATCATTCTCCAGACAGTTATAATAATGGAGTGCTCCAGTTATAAAAACTTCGGAAGAAGCATATTTTATAATAATAATGATTTAGATAATCTCAAAGCGATTGAGGCTATTGCAGCAATAATGAATTAATATAAACAATAACATAATATCTCCTAAAGGAATAGATATTTGGCCGAAGAAGCAAGATTATGGCTATTGAGAGCTCTCCGAGGTGCAGATCGAGATGAATGAAGAGATTAAACCGGATGCCGAGCTGGACTGTGTGGGCCTCTTTTGCCCCATGCCCATCGCGAAGACCAAGGAAGAGATTGAGAAAATAGAGGTGGGACAGGTCTTGAAAGTAGAAGCTGACGATCCTGCCGCCGAGGAAGACATCTCCCGCTGGGCCAAGCGAGCGGGCCATGAGGTCGTTCGTCTGGAGAAGTCCGGAAATATCATCACCTTCTGGATAAGAAGGAAGAAGTAAATGTGGTTGGTGATAGTATTATGAGCAAAATCCTTTATGTTCAGACCAGCGGCCTGGATACGCCGGAAAGACTCTACGCGCCCTTTATCCTGGGCATGACTGCTCGGGCGATGGACGCAGAAGCCTCCATCTTCTTCATAATCAAGGGCATCACCGCTATGAAGAAGGGCGAGGCGGAGAAGATCAAGATAGGAAGCTTCCCCAACCTCAAGGAGGTCATCGACCAGGCCCTCGCCTCCGGCGTGAAGATGTATATCTGCGAGCAGAGCACACAGCTTCTGGGCATTGCCCGGGGCGACTTCTTGCCTGAGGCAAAAATTGCCGGAGCGGGAACATTAAATGACCTGGCGCTGGATGCAGATACTACTATCAGCTTCTAGGGATATCAGGGATATGATATGTGCGGAATTTACCTCGACTACCAGTCTGCGCCTCCAGTAGACCCCAGAGTTGCCGAATTTGCAGAGCGCTATCTCTCCAGCGATTTCGGCAATCCTTCTGCTCTGCATTCCCGGGGCCTGGCTGCAAAAGCCGCTTTAGAGGAGGCGCGGGCAAGAGTGGCGGAGCTGATTAATGCCGAAAGCCCGGAGAGCATAGTCTTCACAGCAGGTGTTACCGAGGCCAATAACCTGGCCATCCGGGGAACGGCCCTGAGAAATGCGGCCAGGGGCAGGAAGCTTCTAGCAAGCCAGATCGAGCACATCTCCGTGCTTAACCCCCTCAAGGATCTGAAGAAGGGGGGCTTTGACCTCGCCCTGGTTCCGGTGGACGGCATGGGCACTATCGATCTGGCGGCCCTGGAGAGCCAGCTCTCCAAGGAGACGGTCCTGACATCGGTGATGTACGCCAACAGCGAAATTGGAACCATTGAGCCCATAAAAGAGGTGAGCGATCTGGTGCACGAGAAAGGGCAGTTTCTGCATGTGGATGCGTCGGCAGCCGCAGGCAAGATTCCGATCGATGTGCAAAAGGACTGCATTGATCTGCTCACCCTTTCCTCTAACGATCTTTACGGACCGCAGGGGGCGGGTGCGCTTTATGTCAAACCGGGCGTGCGCATTCAGCCGGTGCTTTTCGGCGGCGGGCAGGAGAAGGGCCTGCGGCCCGGCACTGAGAATCTCTATGCACTGGCGGGATTTGGCGAGGCAGCCAGGCTGGCGAAGCTGGAAAAGGCAGAGGAGAGCGAACGATTGCAGGCCATCAGGGACGCTCTGATCAAGGAGATACTCAAGATCGAGGAGTCGTACCTGACGGGCCACCCCACGCAGCGCCTTCCACATCACGCCAGCTTCCGCTTCAGCCGCATTGAGGGGGAGAGCATTCTCCTCACCATGGATGCCATGTTCAATATTCAGGTATCAACAGGCTCTGCCTGCTCCTCACGTACATTGGAGCCCTCTCATGTGCTTTTGGCCATAGGCTTAAGACATGAGCAGGCGCACGGCTCCATGGTCATGACGCTAGGAAGGCAGAACAACCCCGACCAGATACCTACAATCGCCAATGCGACGAAAAAGACAGTAGAAAGGCTGAGGGCTCTCTCTCCGCTTTAAAAGGTGAAAATAAAATGGCACAGATTGGTTACTCCAAGAAAGTCATGGAACACTTCATGAATCCCAGGAATGTGGGGGTGATCGAGAATCCGGATGGATACGGCAAGGTGGGCAACCTCGTCTGCGGCGATCTCATGGAGATATTCATCACCGTCAAGGAAGATAAGGTAGACGACATCAAATTCAGGACCTTCGGCTGCGGCTCGGCCATAGCCGTCTCCAGCATGGTCACAGAGATGGCCAAGGGCAAGACTCTGGACGAGGCCATGTTGATCACCCGCAAGGATGTGGCGGACGAGCTGGAAGGGCTGCCGCCCCAGAAGATGCACTGCTCCAACCTCGGCGCTGATGCGCTGCATGCGGCCATCAAAAATTACTGGGTAAAGATCGGCAAGATCAAGCCGGAGGAAGTCAAGGAGGAGAGCCACGAGGGCGAAGAGGGAGAGAGCTGCGGGACGTAAGTGAGCAAAATATTTTTTAAGACGATAAGGGGGTTACGTTCGGCTGGGAACCTCTTATCACTTTCTGCGGTAGATATTATCATGATGCCGGAGATCTACCAACGTTACTGCTTTGTTTTCCTCGTCCACTTCGAAGACCAAGACAAATGACTTCTCCAGATGAACCCTTCTCAGCCCCTTTAAATCATGCCTCAAAGGTTTATAGTGCGTGGGATTTTCTAAGATCTCCTTTGCTTTTGCCAGCACTGCATCATAAAGAGGCCTGTTCTTCTTGGATAGCTTCTTCAAGCGAGCCTTCAGAACCTCTTCGATAAGGAGCCTGTAGCCCGGCATCCTCAGTCTTCCTCTAGCGATCTCTTCAAGCTTTCCAGATCTAAGAACTCCTCAAACTTGCCTTCCAGGCGAATCTTCTGCAGCTTTTCGACATACTCATCCTTGACCACATAAAATGTGTCCGTATAGATATCAATGAGTGTCTCTAGCATATCCTCCATTCTATCGACTTTTTTACCCAGAGTCCTCAGGTCATTTTGAATGGAGCTTATCGCAGTATTTTCCGCTTCAATCATATCCAAGACCACTCCTACCTTTCCTGGCTGAATATTAAATCTTCCCATTTGTCAGATGCTTGCCAGAGTCTTGATCGTGAATCGTTGTCCTGCAAGTCTCCCGCGCGCGCGTGTGCCTGCGAGCGCACATGGCCGCTTCAGGCGGGGCCCGCGAGCGCGGAAAGGTCGCCGGAGGCCGCAGAGCTTTGTAGGGATTGCATCAAAGAGGCTACGCAGCATTACCCTGGAAGAGTTCCCTATTTGCATTTGAAGTCCGAGTACATATCTAGAAATTTCTCAAGGCTTATCTCCAGATCTTCCCTGATCATCTTGCGCAGAAGTCCTTTGGGCACTTCCTTATTCGCGTGGATTGGAACGGTAGTCACCCGTCCATCTTCAGATCTGAGCCGCACATGAGATCCCTTCGTCCGTATGACAACGAATCCGAAAGCCTTCAGGAATCTCAAGAGTTCCTGGGCATCAATCGCAGGAAGCTTTTGCATCAGAAACGACTTCCAGCTCTCTAAAACCGACGAAGGTATTGAGGTTCTCAATCTTTGTCTCTTCCAGACACATCTCGATGACTTCTGTTATGTTCTTCATGGCATCATCTATGCTCTCGCCCCAGGAGTGACAGCCCTTGAAAAGAGGACAGCTTACTATGTATAGGCCGTCTTCATCGATTTCTATAAGAATGGGCAAATGCAGCTTTTCCATTAGTGTATCAACCATCCTCCCCTTTAACCTGCAAACTTAAATGTATTTCGCAATATTTGACTTCACTGCTTGCAGGCGACTGGTGGACAATCGCATCTTCATAAGCAGTGCAAAACCTTGTGCCAATGTGACCTAAATGTCATCCACTTGCAGTCTACCGCGCGTGCTCGCCTGCGGGCGCATGTGGCCGCTTGGGCAGAGGCCCGTAAGTGCGAGAAAGGCCGCAGGAGGCCGTAGAGCTATCCAGGACTTATAAGGAAAGCAAATGCAAAAAGGATAGTTATATTTGGGATGAAAATCTATTAGGATCTAATGATAATGATCTGCTACAGGCATCATGCATTGCTGACGGCAATCATGATAGTAATCGTCGCATTCTTTTTGTCGGGCATGGGGTGGGCGGTAGATGCCTCTCCCAAGGACGATGCCTATCACTACATGCCTAACGGCGTAGACGACCAGCTCTACAATGAGTGGTGGTACTTTAATGTAGCGGATAATGACACTCAGTTCCAGGTGGTCTACCTCCTCAGCGATCCGGATAATATTTCCTCCGCTCGAAAGATTCAGGTGCAGGCTGTGGCCATGCAGGATGATCGGCCTTATGCCATGGGCGTTCATCAGAGCCGGGGCTACGGAGGAGACAGAAATTCTCCCATGTTTGACATTGACAAAAGCGGCTTTTCCACAGAAGAAGAGCCGAACCTGCGCGTTCGGGGCGAGGTCGAGGACAGGGCTACCGGCGATCCCATCCGCTGGGATCTGGTTTATCAGCCCACGGCCCGTCCCTGGTTTGCCATCCCGGTTCAGGTGCATATCGGCCACCTCAAGGGTGATTGGATGAAGTGGCTGGTTTACATGCCCTCTGCCCAGGTAACCGGCACACTTACCATCGGCAACATTACAAAAAGCCTGCAGGGCATAGGCTATCACGAGCATGCCTGGGGCCGCTTTGCCCTGAGCGATCCTCAAATCATCAGAGCCTCAGTCTCTGTCCCCCTGGACGGCTTTTGCCTGGCATTCGCTGAGATTTCAGGCGAGCAAAGAGCGGCATTTCTGGGAATAGAAAAAGACGGCAAAAGCATTGCCTTCAGAGATATGCAGATCAAAATAAATTATTCAAATTACTCATTTGACAATAAAACTGCGGCCGTCTTTCCTGACGCCTATCATGTATTGGCGGATAACGGAGACTACAGTCTGGATCTGGAGGTAGATGTGCAAAAGAGCGCGGCTACGACTCTCGACTACCAGCCGCCGCTTCCCAGCGTTCTCATCTTCCAGCAGGTCTCTATTTTGCAGGGGACCCTTAAATCAAAGTCCGGCGAGAAGTTCTCCTTCCAAAAGCAGGGCTTCTCAGCATTTACAATGGCAATTCACAATGCTCCCTGGGTGGCAGAAGGAGATCGGATGAAGCTGGAGATGAGGGAGCCGGGAAAGGCAAACAGCACCGCTGCTGCCTTTCTATCGATTAACCTATCGGAAGGGTGGCAGGAGGTAAATCTATAATCGATGCGACAGCACACGCCCCCTGCGGGCCGAAGAGCGAGACGGAGCGGGCGTAAAAGGGCGGGAAATCCTCCGGAATTGGTGCCGCTTGAGATATTTTTATAGTTCCTTGCTGATTATTCTCATTAATAAGGCTTTTATCTTGTCAGGCAGATCTCCCATCTCATGCCATCCCTTTCCATCCATGCCGGAGGCCTACAACTTAATAATCCGGTCCTGCTGGCCGCAGGCATCCTGGGCACCACCGGTGCCTCTCTCCGCCGTGCCGCCAGTGCAGGCGCAGGCGGCGTGGTCACCAAATCCGTGGGCTCCGTCCCCAGGGAAGGTCACCCCGGCCCCACTATTGTGCATGTGGAGTGCGGCCTTCTCAATGCCATGGGCCTGCCCAATCCTTCTTACAAAGACTTTCAGGACGAGATCGAGAAGGCTCGCGTCGGCGGGGTGCCTGTCATCGCCAGCATCTTCGGCTCTTCTGCAGCGGAGTTCGCCCAGATCGCCCGCAGCCTGAAGGCCGACGCCTTTGAGCTGAATCTCTCCTGCCCCCATGCCGAGAAGTATGGCAGCGAGCTCGGCCGCTATCCCGATCTGGTGGAATCCGTCACCGGGGCAGTGAAGGCTGCAGCAAGCGTGCCCGTCTGGGTCAAGCTGACTCCCAACACGGCCGACATACTGGAGCTGGGCCAGGCGGCACAGCGGGGGGGAGCCGATGCAATAGTTGCCATAAATACCCTCAAGGCCATGGCTATTGATATCGAGACAGGCTTTCCTATATTGGGCAATCGCTTCGGCGGCCTGTCCGGTCCGGCCATAAAACCAGTGGCAGTGCGTTGTGTCTACGAGCTGGCCGGCCGCCTGGAGATTCCGGTGATAGGCGTGGGCGGTGTCTCCACCTGGGAGGATGCCGTGGAGATGATCCTGGCCGGAGCCTCGGCCGTGCAGGTGGGAACAGCTCTTCTCAGGGGCTACGGCGTATTCGAGGAGATCACAACCGGCCTGTCCCGCTATCTGGAGAGAAAATCGCTGACACTTGAGGAGCTGTGCGGCCTGGCTGGGAGGAGACGCTCATGAGACCCATAAACTCCGTCATAGAAGAAGTGGGCTCGGAGGCTCCCCTGATCAGGACCTTCCGGCTGGATAGAAATCTTGACCCGGCACCTGGGCAGTACGTCATGGTCTGGATCAGAGGTGTGGATGAGATTCCCATGAGCTTCTCGGGCCCTGATACCATAACGGTACAGTCTGTTGGCGAGGCTTCTGATGCGCTCTTTAGCTTAGGCGCAGGAAGCAGCATTGGGCTACGCGGGCCTCTGGGCAACGGCTTTATCCTGCGGGGCAAGAGAATTCTGCTCATCGGCGGCGGCGTGGGAACTGCCCCGCTCGCTTTTTTGGGGGAGCAGGCAAAAATGGCGGGCTTCGAGGTCGCCTCCCTGCTCGGCTTTCGCAGCAAAGAGGACCTCATCTTCCAGGATCGATTTGAGGCCTTGGGAGATACTATTATCACCACCGATGACGGCTCCCTGGGATTACACGGTCGTGCTGCCGCCGGGCTAAAAGAGTTAAACTTATTCGATTACGATCAGATCTACCTTTGCGGCCCGGAGATGATGATGTGGGACATAATCTCCAGAACACGGGAGCACGCCAAAAAGACCCAGGCCTGCATCAACCGCTACTTCAAATGCGCGGCAGGCATCTGCGGTTCCTGTTGCCTGGACCCGGAAGGCCTCCGCATCTGTGTGGAAGGGCCGGTCATAATGGCCGACCGGCTGCTGGAGAGCGAGTTTGGGCGATACCGGCGGGGCCCAACCGGCGGCAAGGGTCCTTGCAAAGGATGAAAGGGGAAATGGGGAAAAAAGAATGATAGTTCGATTCATGCTGGATGGCATAGTCCGAGGGGGATCGTATAGCATTGAGAACGGCATAATCTCAAGGGGAGAGGTGCTGAGATTGGAGGAAGTCTTCCTTCTGCCTCCCTGCCAGCCTACAAAGATCGTCTGCGTGGGCCTGAATTACGTAAAGCATGCCCAGGAGCTGAAGATGCCGCTTCCCGAGGAGCCCATTCTCTTCTTAAAGCCGCCTTCTGCCGTCCTGGATCCGGACGGGCATATCATCTATCCTCCTTCCAGCAGCCAGGTGGACTACGAAGGCGAGCTGGCGGTAGTTATTGGAAAGCGCTGCAAAAATATCCAGGCAGAAGAGGCGGAGAACTACATCCTGGGCTACACCTGCTTCAACGATGTGACTGCCCGCGATTTGCAGCGCAAAGACGGCCAGTGGACGCGCGCCAAGAGCTTCGACACCTTTGCCCCCTTCGGCCCCTGGATCGCCAGGATCGATCCTTCAGACGCGGATATTCAGACACGCGTCAACGGAAGGGTTGTGCAGAAATCGAACACCTCCGATCTGATTTTCGACGTGCCGAAATTGGTGCAGTTCATAAGCGGCGTCATGACTCTTGAGCCGGGTGATGTCATTGCCACGGGCACGCCTCCAGGAGTGGGGCCGCTGCAAAGAGGAGATGCCGTGGAAGTGGAGATTGAGGGAATTGGGGTTCTTAGGAATTTTGTGGTATAGCAAGATTGGGTCGTGAGAGACTATACAGTTGGTATTAAATATGTGAGATTCATATGCTATCCAACAAGGGATAGCAATGGGGAAAAGAGGGCCAAAGCCTAAGTTCAATGACGTAGCTTGTCCCAATACCAAATGCTCCTGCTACGGAGTTGCTGGTAAGGGTAACGTTACGAGCAATGGTACATCTAAAATTAAGTCTGGCGGACGAGTGAGAAAATTTATATGTAGCGCTTGCGGACTCGTATTCTGTAGTCGGAAGAACACTGTTTTCTATGGTCTACGAACAAGCCCAGAAAAAATAACACTAGCACTGGATCTTTCAACCAAAGGTCTAAGTGTAAATAAAATAGCTGAAGTAGTTAAGGTTTGCCCTGTGACGGTTAGAAAATTGACTGGGAAAGCGGCAAGCCATTGCGAAAAGGTCAATGAATCAACTCTAACTCGTGTTGAGACGGAGAAGGTTGAAATGGACGAGCTATGGACGTTCGTGGGAAAAAACGTTGCCCAAGAAAGACAAATATGAAGATGAAGGTACCTGGATCTGGCTGAGCATGGCTTGTAAATCCCGGTTACTATTAGCGCATTGTGTGGGGGCAAGAACACAGAAGACTGCAAATCATCTCGTCGCTAAAACTGCTAGACGCCTTGCATCAATTCCGCTTTTTGTTACAGATGGTTTAAAATTTTATAAGAATGCTCTCTTAAATCA
>JAPKYA010000063.1 GCA_026394565.1 Methanothrix sp. | reverse complement strand
TCGCCGAACGGAAAGTTCATTAGGTTAAATTGTATTTGTGTCATTGAAGGGTCACACAGGATACATTTGGCTGGAAGATTAAATATTTTCCGGCGGATATATCCTGCCTTCACTTCATCACTAGAATTCTAGATTGTGTCCTCTATCCTTAGCCAGAAGCTCTCCCAGGGCCTGGAGCTTTCTGTCGGCATAGGCAGGTATGCGATCCAGATCAAGCTTTAGCGCATTCAGCTTCTCCAGATCATCTTTGATATCCCTTTTCATCTGGGGCTTGTCGTATTCCGCCGTCAAAGAAACGAGTTCAATCTTCTCTATTTCTGCAAAGAATGCCTCCTCGTCCTCAAGAGAATTGCCTATTTGGTTTAGAGCCTTTTGGAAGGCACGGCTCCTCAGGATCTTTCCCGAAGCCAGGGTTTTTTCGAAGTACTCATAGAACTTCACCATCCGGTCAATGCTGGTTCTTATGGCCTCAACGCTGCTTTCAAATCTCTTGAGAAGGCCAAACTTTTGCAGCTCGGCCCTAAGAGTTGCCTCTTTTCGCGCTTTGTCCTCCAGGGTCTTGATGTAAGAGTCGGCCCGGTAAGGAACAAGATGTAGCTCCTCGATGGTATCCAGCACTTTCTTATAGATCTGATCTCCGAAGAGAGCTGTGAGGCTGTATTCCACCTTGCGAAGCCTTCTCTTGGGAAAGTGGACGGGCTTGCCGTTGATGGTAGTCTCAGGATAGTTATCGACAATGAACTGCCTGGTCCTTCTGATCATGATCTCGTCTAAGAGGCGCACAATTTGTTCAATTCCCTCGGTCAGCTCCTTTCGTTCCGCCGAGAGGAAATGGGCTCTAAGATCAGGAATTCCCAGGTCTGCGAAATAGGCATCATCTCCGGCAGTGATCAGAGTGAGCTGATGGTAGAGATCGAGCAAGGAGTTGTTTACCGGGGTGGCGGTCATGAGCACAACCATTTTTTTCTTTCCGCCTGCAATGAGCTTGAGCAGATTTGCGTACCTGTTGGTGGAAGCGTTGCGGTAGTTCTGGCTCTCGTCGATGACCAGGAGGTCGTAGTCGATGTACTTTTCCGGCTGAAAGCTGGACGTGCCGGTTTTCTCGATGGTGATGTTCAGGGTCTTGATGCTCTCTTCCATGAGCTTTGGCTCCCAGACGACATTAAGAACCTGTGAGGGGGCGATGACCATGGCCTTCATTCTCCGCACGGCCACGTACTCGCGCAAGAGCTCCAGAGCGATGTGGGTCTTTCCCAGGCCCGTGGAGTCGGCGATGAGCACGCCTCCATACTTGGCGAGAATTCTTTTGGCGGAGCTGAAGGCGTCTTGCTGAAATCCGGCCAGCTCCAGGATTTTGCCCTTCTCCTGCTCCAATTCCTCCAGCCTGGGCCGGTAGTACTCGTAGAGGAACTTCATGTACATCTGGAAGGGATCGAGTGGATGGCCGAATTTGGAGTCCTCCAGGACGCTTATGATCTCCTGCTTGATGTCAGCTCCCTTGGTCCACCTTCTTTCAAACACTGTTCAACCAGCTTTTGGGCAGATGGCTGATAGAGGGCGGCATTAAGCTCGATGTTCTTTTGCAGGCCCGGCCTGGTGAAGTTGCTTGAGCCCACAACTGCCAGATCCTCAAAGATGTAGCACTTGGCGTGTGAGAATCGCTCAGGATTTTGGCGCAGCTCCACCTTTTCCTGCTTGAGGAATTGCACCAGATCGCCCATCAGAGAAGCGTAGCTGTCGTTGATGGAAAGCCCCTCCAGCTCCTCAGGCAGAGAACCCTCCGCCTCGGCTTCGCACTGCAGCGCAGCATCCTTTCTTACCACGGCCTCATTGCCGATCAGGAGGCGGAGATAAAAGTCATTTTTCTTGGCCGCTTCCCGCAGTGGGTCCCGCAGGTCGGCATAGCCCTCCACATTAAAGTAGCCCGTAGCGATGGAGACCTGGCCGCGGTTATCTTGAAGGGCGTTTTTCAGGAAATCGGCCATGGTGCCGTCCTCGTTGTCGATAATCTCCTTTTTGTTCTTGCTCATTGCGGCATCCTCATGAAGTCCGAGCTATTCATCTTAAATTCTCAGATTCGATTTGCTTCTCATTTGCGCGTCATATTTCGCCAAATATGTCGCACAAACCAATTTGTGCGTCACGGATGACGCGCAAATTCACTCTAGGCAGCAATTCTCGCCCGCCCCTCCCGCAGATCACGAAACAATGATTTGTGTCGCGTGTATGAGATGAAGATGTCTTTGTTTTGCACAGACTAACCATCTATGAGACACAAATCCTGGCCAAATAATCCCCAAACTACCCTCCCTTTTCAGTGATGTCGATCAGCTCGGCGAACATGTATATTGCGGAAATTTGCCCTCGTCCTTCACGTAGCACAGTCAAGATCCCTCTATCTCTAAGCGCTTGTACTATTCTGGGGGCCGTTTTTTCCGGAATCCCGGATATCTTCGCAAAATCTTTTGACTTGAATATAGGCCGAGTGAATATAGCATCCACTGCCCGGATTGAATATTGAGAATGTAAGATCTCTGGAACTTGCAGTTTCATCCGGTTGTACAGCTCCAGAATAGCTCTTGCTTTCTTGCTGTTCTCAACTGATTGCAGGACGAGGGCCTCCAGGAAAAACGATATCCATCCATTCCAGTCACCATCCCTGGATATCGCCAGCAACCGCTCGTAGTAAACATCCCGATTCCTTTCCAGATAGGAGCTGATGTAGAACATGGGCAGGGAGAGTATTTTCTTGTGATAGAGAATTATAGGCACGAGCATCCTGCCGATGCGACCATTTCCATCACGGAAGGGATGGATCAATTCAAACTGGGCTTTGAGTATGGCCAACTGAACGAGTGGATCTCTTTCTGTGAAGTAGAGGTAATCTTCCCAGTTGGAAAGAGCATCCATTATTATCTCTGGAGAAGGCGGGATGAATGTTGCCTGATCAATGGGCGTTCCGGGCGTCGCGATATAATTCTGGATGCGCCGGATCTCGCCTGGGTCCTTGTAGCGGCCTCTGACGCCTGTTAGCAGTATTCTATGAAGCTCGCGGATGGTATTGATGCCAAATGGGCGGCCTGCCATCTGCTCTACAGCCGCAACCATAGCCTTGCGGTAATTGATGATCTCATGAATATCACGAACCTGCGCGCTGTCAGGTTGAAGCCGAATCTTTTCCAGGTCTCCAACATCGGCCTCGTACTGCAAGACCTCCTCCAGGGATGCCTGAGTTCCTTCGATTCGCGATGATAAGACTGCCTCGCGCGTGGTCAGCGGAGAGAGGAGCACCTGAGGATTGACCATGCCCAGCAGAATTCCATCATACCGGGCTAGAGCTGCATTGGCCTTGCCAATGAGGGTTACATGCCTCTCCCAGTCAATGTTCTTCAGCGGCAAGGTGTCGGGAATATGGGGCTTTATCATGCCGCCTCCTTTTCAGAGATGCCCCCCTGGGCATCGAAGTAACCCATGACCCTCTTGCGCACCTCGCCGTTGAACTTGCACATGAGGACATCGCTCCACTTGATCTCCTCCAGATTTTCCAGCTCCGGGTCCAACACGAAGCTGGTGAAGCTTTCCAGGATCACGGCCAGATCCTCGCGGGTGAGGCCGTAGTGGCGGGCCACCAGGGCATCCAGCTCCGCTGTGCGCTCCAGCCGCTCCTTCATGGTCAGGGGGCCGAAAGGAACGCCCACCGCATCTGCCAGCTCTCGGAAGCGCTCGTCCGGGGAGCTGAGGCGGGCGGCGAGCTGCATGATTTTTTTGGCAGTTCTACTATGATAATCAGCAGGCACGGGAGTTTGGTTGACGTAGAAGAAGTTGAGGTGAATGCTGACCCTGGCGCGAATCAAGAAATCAAATACAAATGAATTAAGAACTCCAGCACAATAACTTATAAGCTTATGGTAACCACCATCTCTTGGTACGGATTCGCAAAGGAATGGAACAACAACAACCGCAGTATTTGGCGAAAACGTCTCATGTGGCAGTATGCATGCTATTGTGCTCCTTACATCCGTGCTCCGCGCCACATCCCTAAAAGCCAGCCTTGGCGTAACATGGAGGAATCCATTTGCTCCATCTTTGTAATCCTTGCACCGTGCCGTCCTCTTGAGACCTTGGTCGGGATCAACGGTAAATGATGGTTTATCATAGTCAGGCAAGAATTGGTGGAAGCATTTGCCTTCGATAAGGGGCCAGCCCTGACCATCGCTGCGGAAGAGGCCGCTGTCATTGGTTCGATCCAGCTCTCTGACAAGGCCCACATGCCATCCTTTCTTCGGATCTCCCAACAGTGGATTTTCCTGGTTGAGCTTGGCAAAAACCTCTAAATGCCGCTCACTTCGCACCTCTGGAATGGAGAGGGTTTCTGGGGCGCAGATCCTGACCAGCTCCATGGGCATCTCCAGGAATTTGTCCTGCTCCGCCTTGCCTTCCAGGGACTGCACATCATGCAGATAAAAGGCCGCAGGAAACACCGATACTGGCTCATCTTTGTCCCAGATCAGGAGAGCGAATTTGTAGCTTCGGTGAACATCGGGAAAAATTCCTCTATTGTTCTCAAATTCAAAAATTCCTCTGATCCGTCCCTCAAACAGCTTCTCTCGCAGCGGCTTTGCCCCTTCGTCCGTAACAATGCCGGAGGGCACAACCACCGCCAGGCTGCCGCCTTTCGCTAAAAGGCGCATGCTTTGCTCCATAAAGAGCTTCCAGAGGTTGGTGTCCCCGCTCCCCCGCAGAGAGTATTCCGACGATCTGTAGAAATTTATTCGCTGCTCTATTTTCTCGCGGTAATCCAGGTAAGCTGCTTTTGTCTCCGGGTCTTTGAGAAGCCGTTCCATCACGATTCTTTTCTCTGGTTTGCTCTTGATCCTTCTGAATCCCGGATGAAGGACCGAGAAGAAATCGTCGTCATCAGGCTTTACTGCCTCCCAGGGTGGGTTCATCACCACCAGGTCGAAGCCCCATTCCGTCTCCGCAAAGACATCGGGGAACTCGTACTCCCAGTGAAAGGCGCCAACCTTCCGGGCCAGGCTGCCGTCTTCAGCCTTCGGATCAAGAAGAGAGGATACCTGCAAATCCAGCAGTTCCTCCTGGGGCTTTGTCATCTGACGGGCTCGCTCGTAGCCGTCCCTGCTGCGGCGCAGCTCTTCCAGGGAAAGGTCATGCGACTGGCTCACGCCGTGAAAGAGGGCTTTTCCGGCTGCTTCCAGTTCACCAGTGAACCGCTGCAGCTTGTTCTGGCTTTCGTGAAGGCTCGTCTTCCATAGTCCAATCAGGCTGTCACCGCAGCGCATGTGGTGGTTCAGAAAAGTGAGGGGCGAGCCGATGGTGAAGGACTCCAGCCACAAGGAAAGCTTGGCCAGCTCCACAGCCATGAAATTTATGTCCACGCCAAAGACGCAGCGTTTCATCACCATCCGCTTCAGGATGACGGCATCCGTGAGCTGTTCGGCATCAAGCACGATGCCTCTCTTAGCTTGCTCCTCCAGGATCTGCCTTCGGTCTTCTTCCACCTGGGCGATAAGGGGGGCATCCGGATTCTCCTGCAATAGCGAGATGGCCCAGGATGTGATCTCATTGGCTGCCGCTACCAGGAAGTGGCCGCTTCCCATGGCCGGGTCCACCACCTCCAAACCCAGAAGGTCCTCGATGGTCTTCAGCTCCAGCACCGGATCACGGCCTTTTAGTGTGCGAAGCGTTTCCATATCCCGTCGGAAGAGCACCTCACGGCGCTGGAAATGGGGGCTTAAGCCCTCTTTAACCAGATACCGGACGATCTCATCCGGGGTGTAGTAGCTTCCCGTTCCTTTCCTGGCCAGCCCGCCCACAGTGAGGTAGATCTCCCCGGCAGGGATGAAGCTCTTGGGCTTGGCCTGCAGATCGGAGGCGAAGGAAGCATCCAGAATGGACAGGCCATCTTTGCTATTACTATCTCTATAGACCATCAAATCGGTATCGGCTTGATTCACCGAGTACTCCAGCAGGGCCTCATAAATCGAGCCGAGCTGGCGAACGCCCAAGTTCAAGTAATCGATGCCGCCACTTGCAGAGAGCATCAAATCCTTGAGTGCGGAGACGAGATGCAGGTTGGCGATCTGCAGCCCGTCGATCTCCTCCTCTGCAAATAGATCGCCGTCATACTCCGGCATCTGGGCGGAAGGATCTCCCTGGTGGATCATGTGGAAAAGTGTTTGCAGCGACTGCCAGGCCTCTTTGCCGTTGGGAGCTTTTTCCAGGGCATTGAGACGCTGACGCATATTTTCCAGGGACACGGCACGATAATTCTCATTTTGCAGGGGCGTGAGCCCACGCGCCTCAGCATAAAGAATGAACATCAGCCTGTACAGGAGCTTGAGCGCCCTTCTCTTGCCCTGCTCAAGATCCGCATCGCTGTAGCGTTTAGTCCTTTCAAAGACAAGGGTGCTTCTCACTAAATTGAGGAAGAGCTGGTCGTCGAATACCTTGCTCTTCAAATCCTCTTCCAAGCCCTTGGCATAGCTGACGCCTCCTTCATAGATGAGATCAATATCCGTGGTCCCGCCCTTTGGGATAAAGGATGGTGCAGAAAATATTGCCGCAAGATAAATCAGGCGAGGGTCAGAAGCGTCCGAGATGCCCTCCAGGTTCAGTTCAAAGAAGCTGGTGCTCTCTGAGGGCGACCTCTTGCAGTATATCCTCCAAACAGGTCCATTGCTCAGGATAGACCAGCTATAATCCCTCAGCCTGGCCACTGCCTGGTAGCTGGGTGCGGCCAGCTCTCCCGTCCTGAAATCCAGAGAGTCGACGCTTGCCACGACGCAGCAGACATCCAGCTTCTCACCTTTAAAGTCAAGGGCGTATTCTGGATATCCTGCTCCCTTCTTTGCCTGAGAATTGAAGCCCAGTGCCTGCAAAATGCCGACTGCTGAAAGGGGATCGGAGGAGAGGCACTGGTCAATCTTGGGGAAAAGGCTTGATGCTTCTTTGGAAAGGCTTCGCCCCCTTTCGGACATGCTCTTTGCCAGGCGCTCCTTCAAGAAGTAATTGGAAAATAGGCCCTTGTTAATGAAAGCAGTTCCAGCAGATCTTTCTAGAAGCTCTTTGGCCGCCTGAAGAAAAGCATGAGCCATAAGGTCATCTGATTTGAGATCAAATTTCTGCAGCACATTTGCCGTCTCCTCGTAATCCTCGGGCTTTCGCAAAGGCTTGAAAAGCGGCTTTTCACCTTTTCCCTTCCCAAAGGTCTTTATCACCAGGAGGCAAGCGTCCCCAAGATCGGCCAGGAGCATAAAGTTGTCAGCAGGGACACCGGAGCTAAGTTTCTTGATGTCTGATTGCCTGGCACCGGGGGCGTAAATATGCCAGAAAGGTACAGCCAAGTCAGAGGTAAAGCATTTCCATTCTTCTGATATGGATTTAAATTTTGTAAACGCAAAAGAGCAGGGCGTCTTTGTGCCCTCATCGACTCTTAACGCCCCTATAACCTTTTGGAGAAGATTTTGCACAACCACTGCCATCATCCTTCTGCAGTGAATGCTGGATTCTTCTTATTTGTAGGCGTCGCTGTTAGAATTCTTTTCTTTTCCTCAACCAGGTGGTTTTGCATTTGACTGTTCATAATTCCCGCCCCTGGCACATGAATCAATAGCTTGATGATTGAATCTTCCGGGCTACAAAAAAAATCGCGACACTCCACGGACCTGCTTTAACGGCTGACCGCCTTCTCGAAAGTCACATTCTCCCCCGGCCCCCGGCGCATTTTGATGTCCTGCCATTTGGCCAAGTACCGGGCCAGCTCTCCCCAGAATTCAGCCAGCCACTCCCGCTTCTCGTGATCGCTCCAGCCCTCTACGCAGCTGTCCAGCTCGCAGGCCCTGGCCAGGGCCATGGTCTCCATCTGCCCCAAGGGCAGGATGATCTGCACCACCAGACCATCGCCGTTTTCGTCATCGGCCACCATCATCCCAAAATCTCCGATCCGGATGACCTGGTTGGGTGCAATCCTCGCCGCCCGGGCCTTCAATGCGCCGTAGGCCAGGGCCCGGAAGACCTCCTCCTGCGAGGCCTTCTGCACTGCCTTGCTGATCAGCTCATTCATCCCATCTCTCCCGGATTGCCGTCTTTCTGTTCTCGAAATCATAGGAATGAGAACCTGATATAAATAATAGCCGTGAATAGGGGCCATAGGACAGAGGAGACGATCATATCATGGGCTGCTTTGAAGACTTTATGCAGTTTCGCGATGAAGTGGATGAGGCCAAAAAGAAGAAGACATCAGCAAGCTCCAAACCAAAGCCCTCTGAAAAGTAGCTTCTCTGGCCTTTTCTCATCTATTTTCGGCCGTTAAACCCTGCCCTTGCCAGGTACACTGCATCTTCTGCCGGGTCTAATCTATTTTGGGATACATTGACCCAGAGGTGCAGATCCCTGTAGGAGCTGGTGAAGTTACCCTCCTTGTAGAGCAAAAACTCCAGCTTCTGGCTGTCACCGGTATGATTGAGAACATAAGTTATCGGCTTTTCCCAGGTCTCGTTGTGGGCAAGGGTCAGATTCATGCTCATTATTGGATAGATTAAATTAAGATCATCCCCGAAATTATGAATAAGTGTAGTATTATTCACGGGAGTGTTGTTCAGGGAAATGCTCATGGTGTAGTTGACCGGCGCGTATTCATGGTTTACCACGCCCACAATCACTGTGCTCATGTTTCCCGCAAAAACGCTTGTCGGGTAGTCGTATGCTTTGCCGCCCGGCCCCAGGATATAAAATTCCGTGAACTTCTCGCCCTGCTTGGGGGTCACTATCACATAGACCAGGGCGGCAATGGACAAAAATATGGTTATTATTAATATTACTGTCAGGGCCTTATCCAGCCGGCTCTTCTCGTCTGCCAGAATTTCCGTCTTCCAGGAGTTGATAGTCTCGCGAAAATGGAGGGAGAACCTCTCCTCTTCCGGCAGATTCATGCGCCGCCAGTGGGCCGCCGCCGCCATGGCCATGGTGAAAATGGCGAGGGAGACGACAACCGGCGTCAGCCTGATTCCCCAGGGCGTGTAGTTGAGGGCAAGGCCGATGAGCGGCACCACGGCTATGCTCAGGCCGAAGGCGAGAGCCGTCCTCTCAATTCCTTCCAGATCCTCTTTCTTGGGAAAAAGGGCGGCGATGAGGGTGTAGCCCGGCACAAAGAGCACCATAACCAGGCCCAGAGGTATGCGCACGGGAAGAGTGGAGAGTGGAGTCAGTGTAAAGAGCAGTGTAGCCAGCGCTACAATTACTGCTGCCAACAGGTCGGACGGGATCTTCATCATCTTGTCTATATCTTTCACAGCCTCACGAGCAGCATGCCTAGTAGTCCTCCAATCCAATCAGCAACCGTGCTTAAAAGGCCTTTACCTTGCTCGGGCTTTCCGGACTCCGATGAACTCGAACTCCGGTTGCCGGAGACTGCGAGAAGGCTGGTGTCGCTTCCGCTCGATTGTTGGGAGGGCTGGCCGCCTTTTAAGATTATGTCCTTCTCTCTGCAGACGTCACATGCATCCGCGCCTCTCACCAGGCAATATTTCTGCAGGCAATCGCCTGCCTCCTCGGTGAGCGGCTCTCCTTTGGAAATTATCTTCCAATAGCCTCCGGAGAGCCTTTTTTTAAGGAGTTTTTCTGCTTCGTCGTATTGGCTGGCGTTTTTGACCTCAAAGCCGATCTGTCCGGCATACCATTCGACGGTCTCGCGATTGATCTCCACAGGCTTTTTCTCTTGCTTCTTCGGCAGCGTCTCATCAGCACCCTCGTTCCCGGCAGCCAGGGCAGAAGCGGGAGCTGAACCTCCCCCACCCAGGCGGATGGTCTTTGCATCACCCGCCCCTTGTATGCGGTAGTCTCCAGCCGGTATTCCCGAGGTATCGATGACCAGTTCATATTTGCCGACCGAGTCTGCCTGCACCTGCGTCTGGGCCTCGATATTTACCGGAACCTGTGTTGAGCCGGGCAAGGCTTTGCCGAACATCTTCAGGTTATATCTGCCGGGCGGCACATCCGCCTGGGAGATGCGAGCCGTTCCGCCGCTGGCCTGGAAGCTCTTGGTGATCCAGATGCCGAACTTCACTCCGGCATTGAAGTCCTGCACGTTATTGGCCGATACAGTGAAGCGGTTGGGTTTTTGGGGAACCAGGATAGTTGTCTCATATCCGTACTCTCCTCCTGCGACAGGCAGATTCATGGTAAAGCTGGACTGGAAAGTGAGATCTTCCCCCGGCTGTGCCGTGCCGGTTATTTTCATCTCCTGCCCTGGCGCCGGATTGGCCGGCGAGAGTTCAAAGGCTAGACCTGATGATATAAAAATTGTTGTCAGAATGAAGATCCACAACATGGCTTCCAATCCGACTGCTCTCCACCGCATTTTTCTCCCTTCCGTCGAACTCATTGATCCCTGAAATCGATCTCGTCAAAGCTAAAGGATCCATTCAGAGCTTTGGCACTGACTCTGTAGCTGCCGGCTGGAAATCCCGTAGTGTTGATGACCAGATTGAAGGGCCCGTCTACAATCAACATCTTTTCCAGGTTCATCGTAAGATCAACCTCTGTCTCATTTTCGGCGGCGTCTCCGAAGATCTTGACGTGATAGGACCCATGGGGTGAGATGAGGTCGCTATCCGCCCGGGCCACTCCCAGATCGTCTGCAGGAAACTGAGAGCTTACCCAAATGCGCTGCATATCTCCCTGCAGCTTCATCACGCCTACATTGATGTTCTTCACTTTGCCGGCAACTATCGTGAAATTGTTGGGCTTGCCGGGTATAAAAATGCCTGGCATGCTGAGGTTATATCCCTTATCATTGGAACTGGATATCTTGATTGGCGAGGAGATGGGTGGCATATTCAATCCCACAATGTCATACATATACCTCCCTGAGAAGGTTGGCACCGTTGTTTTTATGGATAGCGTCACGAGAAGATTCCCATTGCCTTTTCCCGAGAGAATTTTGTCATTGTCCGCCGGGTCGACAAAATCGTTGGCATTATAATAGGCAGTTGTATAAGCATCATCCAGCCTGCCGCAGTATATCAAGCCCATGCTCGCAGAGCCCCAATTTAGGGAGATATTGCCCAGGCGATAGGGCCCGTTCAGCCTGCTCTTCTCTATAGTCTTGCCGTCAAATGCCAGTTGCATAGTGTGGTTGCCATCGGAAAAGGCTCTGTGATCCGCCGACCAGACAATTTCTTTATTTTCCCGGTCGAATAGAAATCCGTACAGACTATATTCCCCTGGGACGACAATATTGACCCCTACGTCGATATTGAGATAATCCAGCAATCCATCGCCATTGATGTCAATGCCTTTATCAGAGAAATCCCCAGTCAAGCTAGCTAAACTAAACCCGTTGGACATCACCTGGCCACATGCCTCAGGGCAATAAATTGCCATGAGGAAGAGCAATATCAGCAGATATCTTGACAACCGAACATCTCCTCTTGCACTTCAATAGGGATCATATTAAAAAATTATGGCCAAATATCACTAAGGCGTGGTTTTTTTCTCTTTGCATTCATACTGGTGAGTGTTTTGGCACCAGGTACATTCAGGGGGCAGACCCGGACGCGTCTCAACATACCTTGTTATTCTGCCATCGGGATGAAATACTACAACGAGGGTATTTTTCTCCTTTTTTGTATAGTCCTGGATTGCGACGGTCCTGGTACCATCTGCTTCTAAAGTTGTGGTCATTTTCACCATTCTACAAGGGTTATAGAGCTCAAGAATTTTAGGAAATCCACCCATGCTCTTATCAAGCAATATCCATTGGCATGGAAATGGATGGGCTGGACTGGCAAGAATGGTTAAAGTGACTTCACCTTTGCTGGCTGCTAGAGTGGTTAAGGGGGTCTCTGGCACGATCAACATGGTGCTGTTGGTTTGATTATTTGCATTAAGGTACTCTTTTAGAACTGTGCCGTCTTTAGCTGTGTAATTAATGACGTTAAGCCATACTCCGTCTACTTGTTCTCTGCTGTAATTAATCGTTGCATTGGCTTTGTCGAAATTGCCCATATCCTGGCTGAGATTGGTCATGGTAGCATTCAATTCCGTCCATAGCTTTTCCAGCTCAGCTATATTGCCGCTATCCGATTGTTGAGAAAGAGCCACCGGCGATATGACCAGCAATATCAGGGCCGCCAGAGCTGCGGCCAAATTCCAGACATATTTCATAATTTTCAACACCCATCATATTAAGCACATCTACCTTTATATATCTTTCATCCGAATGAACCGTCCTTTGAGAGGCTCAACTTATCTCGACCTCGCTCTGCTTTATGCCCAACAAGCCCTTTCCCGGTGAATATGCCGCACAGGTCAATATGTATTCTCCCTTCTCCCAGGGTTTATCCGTCAGGAGGATGAGATCAACTCCCGGCAGTGTTGATTCCTGCAGGCCTACGGCACTGTTTGCGGGCAGAAGGGGCAGCAGATTCATGAGAAGCTCGGTGGAGATCTTAAGCGGACCCTGTATCTGCATGGATTTGGAGCCCAAGGACAGGTTAAGGTCGATGCTGTTTGTAGTCTCATTTTTGGCCATGCCCAGGCTGGCGTTTTCATAATCTTTTCGAGATACCATAATCGCCGCGAAGAGCTTGCTCTGATTGCCCGGCGCGGTTGTATTCATCTTCACCTGAATAAATGGCTCATCCGCCTTTACAATGCTTTGCATCTGCAGGACTATTTGTCCTTCCGTTATCAGCAAAGGCATAGATATGAGCGCATTTGATTTATTTTGATCAATGAAATTCAGTGAATACATGCCGCTGCTTCTACTCGATAGCTGGAATGATGTGCCACTTTGCTTGGTGCTGCCATTTGATATAGGGCTGGTTTTCGCGCATTCTTTCTCTCTAAGGCCATGAGCCCCCTCATAGCCGGAGAGGTAGAACGAGAGATTAAAGGGAGATATGCACACCGAGATGTTGGATGCATTCCCCTGGAGGGGAAAGAGAAAAGCGCCAATAATAGATTGGTTGCGAGAATAAACAGGAAGACGGTTAAAGAACTCCATCCCGTCGGCCTCCTCTGGAAGGCTCATCTTCGGCATTATCAGCAGATCATTTCCTTCAAGGCTGATCGGACCTATTCCGGGAGAGTCGCCGAAAAAATCCAAAGAAGAGTTACCCAATGCCGTCACACTGATGGGAAATATTAGGAGCAAAAGCAGAGCCAATTTTTCTCTCATTGCCTGCAAAAGAGATTGGGAAAGTATATATGGCTTTTCCGAAAAAGGAGGTAGTGTGTAGTCCCGAAACCTTTGACTTTATATACCCATCAATGTGGCATGGGAAAGAAGAATAAAGTTGTAAAGCTAACAGATAGGAAGATCAGATATATCATTCGGGCCAAAAAGAGAGGCGAGAACACCAATAGAATCGCGGAGGATATGAAGTTGAGTCCGTCCACTGTGAAACGTGTCTGGATGCACTGGACGAAAACCAAGATGCAGCTAAACATTAAGAAATTTGGAAGAAAGAAAAAGACCCTGGATTCGGTTCGAACGCAAGCACAGCCTGTTCATGGTGCATCTGGATTGGCACACCAGCATTCACGACGGGAAAAAGGTGTTCGTCTGCGTGGTCCTTGATGATAGTTCGCGGTGCATTCTCTCGGGCGGGGAGTTCGATGCCGAAACAACAGATAATGCCTTAAAGCTCCTCAAAGAAGCTATGGGCAGATTTGGCTGGCTGACAAGTCCAGGACCCGGATGGTATTGCTCCAGGGGAGAGAGATGATGGTCATGCCGATGCTTCCCATGAATATGCCAAAGCAGCTCATCAGAGCTGAGGCAGAGCCGGTGTCCTCCTCCTGCTGCTCTAACATCAAATTAGCCCCCGGTGTGCGCACACAACTGGCCATGATCGTGGCCGGCAGGAGCACCAGGGCGAATAAATGAGGGCCTCGCCCTCCAAAGAATGCAATGAGAATGCCGCTACTGGCGATGGCTGCAAAAGAGGCCATGATGATCGAGCTGCGGGAGAAGCATCGCTACAGCCGCAGATAGAGGACAGGCCCAGCAATCATTCCCAGGGCATTGAAGGCAAAATAGTAGCTGTAAACCTGCTCGCTCTGGTGAAAGCCGTTGATGTAAATGTACGAGGATGAGGCAATGAACGCCAGGCCGGAGACGCTCAAGAGCGAGAAGATCATGAGCAGAGTGGCAAAGCCCGGATTTTTTGCCACTGCTATAAGCCTTCCCCAGGCCTGTCGCGCAGTTCCAGTATAGCGATTCTCCACAGTCTCCTCTAAAGCCACGGAGAGAGCCAGGACGAGTAGTCCAATGCCACCTAAAATCAGGAAAACTCCTCGCCTGGTTGTAAAACTGAGCAGGAACGCGCCCAAAACCGGGGCGGCCATTGGAGATATGAGCACCATCGACTGGACCAATGCCAGAATAGTCTCCCGATTTTTACTGTCATAAACATCCTTGATGATGGCCGTGGCCACGGAAAACGCCCCGCTTCCTCCTATGGCCTGCAAGATCCGAAAGATTATCAGGTAGTAGATATCTTCTGAGCCCGCGCACAGGAAGCCGGCCAGGGAATAGACGGATAAACTGATGAGCAGCACCGGTCTCCTGCCGTATTTATCGCTCTGCGGCCCCCAGAAGAGAGTTCCTGCAGCGAAAAAGACAAAAAACAGAATCAAAGTGAGATTGGCCTGGTCGGATGTTACGCCAAAATACTTTGCCATGCCGGGCAGAGCGGGAAGATAAAGGTCGGTAGATAACGGAACGAAAGCGCTGAGAAATGCTATGAGTACGATAAGGCCCTTTTCCCCCAGATATTTTTGCCTCAATCTCCGCCCCAGCAGCTCTTCTTCTTCTCCGTCCTCTCCAGGAGGTCGCATAGCTTGTTGGCGCTCGCGACAACCGTCTTCCTGCCGATACGGTCTTCCGCAGCAGGCCGCACGGCAATGCCTCCAAAATGCGCATCATCGCCAACTACTATCATGCCGTGTATGTGCATCCAGGCGTGCACCGTCTCCAGCGCCTTCTCCTGGCCGCCGTTTCGAGACCCGCCTACGGTGACGGCGCATCCGACCTTATCTTTGAGATGAGAGCCCTGCCTGCGCAGCGGAATGGTCCTGTCGAAGACTGCCTTGAGTTGAGCAGTGACGCTGCCGAAATAGACGGGCGAGGCGATGATTATGCCGTCTGCTCTCTCCAGCGAGGAAAGGATTTTCGTCATATCGTCCTCTTTGGAACAGGATTTTCCTTTGCTGCAATCTCCACAGTCATTGCAAAAATCTACCTTCATCTCCGAAATGAGCAGCCTCTCCGTCTCAAAGCCCCTCTCTTTGGCCACAGCCAGGGCCTCATTTAGCAGAAACTCTGTATTTCCGGCCTTGCGAGGACTGCCGCAAATCCCTACTACTATCATCTTTCCGTTCACCCCTTGACAAGATTTGGCGGAGTGAAATATAATGCTTTTGCAGCCTGTGAGCCCATCGCAAAGTTAATATCTAATACACAAATTTTATTATGGGATTCAAGATGAATGTAGAGATCACATCGCTCCTGGACCAGGATGTCTATACTCAAAAGGGCATCTTCGTGGGCAGGGTGTACGATGCCGTCCTTGACCCTGAGAACGGCGTGGTGAGCGGCCTGGCTCTGGGAGACGTGAACCGGGAGCTATTTGATCAGAAGGGCAAGGGGATCGTAATACCCTATCGCTGGGTTACGGCGGTAGGCGACATAATCATCATCCGGCACCTGACCAGAAATGCAAAGGATCAGCACAAAGTCGACTAGCTGGGAGATTTATTCCGGACTATGTGCCCGCGCGCCCCTGGTAGCCAGAGCGGACGGGCGGGGATTCAAAAAGGTACTGGAGGGCTGCAAGAAGCCCTATGACATCGATTTTGCCCGGTCGATGGCAGGCGCTGTGGAGAGCTTTTTTTTGGATTTTGGGCCCACTCCCGTCCTGGCCTTCGCGTTCTCGGATGAGATCAGCCTTGTCTTTCTTGAAGCGCCCTTTGCAGGAAGAGTGGAAAAGATCGATTCCTTGATCGCGGGCTTTCTCTCTGCCGCCCTATCTCTGAACCTTCGCAGGCCAGTTTCTATGGATTGCCGGACGATTCCTCTTTGCCGGGCGGAGATTTGCAGCTACCTCGCAGAGCGCCAGGATGAGACCTGGAGAAATCATGTCTTTTCTTACGGCTTTTGCATGTTGCGGGAGGAGGGGCTTAATCAGACTCAGGCCATGGAGAAGCTGCGCGGCCTCAGCGAGCCGGAGATTCACGAGCTGGTATTCCAGATGGGCATAAACCTGGCTAAGACCCCTATCTGGGAGAGGCGAGGCATAATGGTCTACCGCAAAAGTGGGCGGGTGGCAGTGGATTGGGAGATTCCGCTCATCTCATCAAAAGAGGGAAAAGCTCTTTTGGCGGAGATAATTGAGTCCGCAAAGGCCGGATCAAAAAGGTGATTTTCATCTATCGCTTTGGGAGAGAATCGTGAAATACCTTTTGATTATATCCCTGTTCTCGGGAGGAAGGCTCTCGATATAGAGTTCAGATGGAACTGCTGCTGCCTCTCCTGCCTGGGATTGCTGGAAGACACGCTCCAACGGCTGCGTATTTCTGGCCAGAGACCCGGCTCCTATCCCAGGATAAAGCACAATTTCCATCTTGTTCTCGTTTAGGACGGCAAGAGATGGATTGCCGAAGAGGTTGCCTGTGAGGTTTCTTTCCTGGCTTGTGCTTTCTGCCGGCGTAACATTCTCAAAAGCGGAAAGGGCTTTGTCCCTCAGATCGGCGAGAGACTGAAAATCCGATGGTGTCACAATTTCGCTCTGGGCCAATAGAATGGCAGCGCCTGATAGGAGTACGATGGCAAATGCTCTTCTGCTTATCTGTCGCGAATTGAGAATCTCGGAGGGCTTGATTTTGGTGAGGTTTGCCTTAAGCTCCATGGCCAGGCTTTGCATGGGCAGAGAATCAACGTCGCGATTATCATAAGCAGTTCTGGCTTTCTCGGAGAGCTTTGTCCCTAAGAGCGGAAAGATATCGGCCTTTTTCCGTCTCTTGATTAGCGTGGCACCGGCTAGGCCGAGGATTATGGAGAGAACGGCGGGTGATGCTGCGAGGAGAGGGATGTCCTGATAATAGAAGCTCATAAATCCGGGGAGGCCGATGATTTCCGCCAGGGCGTAAACGGCGATGGACAATATTGCGGCGTTCATTGTCCACACGGTCCTTTCAAAGCGGCGGTATGCCTCCATCAGCCTCCTCAGGGGCTGGAGAAATTCATAGGACCCTGTCATAGTATTTATTCGGATAGTGCTAATAAATAGTTTTTGCATTGAATGCTGAAAAGGGTTTATATTACCAGGTCAATTGATGTGAAAATGGTTGGAATCGATATATTAAGGGGAAAGCTCCTGGCGGTTCTGGTAGCCTTTGCTCTGGTACCTATGGTATTTCTAGGGATCGTATCTTTAGTGGAGATGAACCAGGCATCAATGGACGTTCAAAGCAATATCATCAGCCTCAGCACATCCTTGAACCGCTCTGCTCTGGCGGTTGGTCAGGGCGATGCCGATCAGGTGCAGCTCGCTATAGCAAAGGCCCGCCAGTATGACGAATTCTTCGGGCGTATTGCTTCTGAGAACGAACTTGTCGCCGGCATTGCCGCCTCCAGCTCCGCAAACGGGAGCTGTATCCCTCCGGGAATATGGGTTGCACCAACCGGTTCCAACCAGACAACCTCTGAGAGAAGAGATGCTACCGTAAGATCCCTTTGCGCTCCGGCCGGGATTATGCAAGCACTTCACAAGGGTAAATCGTCGTCGTACCTGTCCTTTATCGGAACCGAGGATGGAGTGCTGGCTGTTTGGCCTTACACCAATAAAACTCTCAGCAATACGGCGCCCTTCGGCTACAAGGACATGCCTTTTTATTCTCAGGCCAAGCAGAAGAAGAAAACCATTTGGACTGCTCCCTATATGGATGGTAAGGGGGATTATGCAATTACAATTGTCACTCCCTTCTTTCGGGGCGATGAGTTTGCAGGCATTGCGGGAATGGATGTATCCTTGTATCCGATTTACAGCGATCTGTCATCTCTGAAGGGAAGAGGATATCCTTTTATCATCGATGCATCGGGCCTGATCATATACCGGCCAAAGAATGGGCCACAAGGCGATCTGAATGAGATATTTGAGGCGGATAATCTCTTTGAATCCACCAGCCCCGAGATCAGGGCTCTGGGAAAGGGCATGTCAATAGAAAGCTCAGGTTCTATTTTGGTCGGTCTGCGAAATCAGGACGGATATGTGGCTTTCTCGCGCATAACAACGCTTGGCTGGATTCTCGGCATTGCCTACCCGGCTGAGGAGATGAGCCTGCCGGCCCGGTTCATCGATTCCGGTATACGGGACGTTGCCAAGAGCGTAACTCTCGGCCTGAATGATGCCTCGCGAAGAATTCAGGATTATGTCTTGATCATCTTTGTCCTCACCGTTTTTTCTGTGTTGGGAGCTGGATGGTGGCTGAGCCGCAGGATCGACGACCAGATAGCCACTCTTGCCGGCGCGGCTGAGAAAATTTCGCGCGGTGATTTTGATGTCCGGGCGAATACCTCCGGCGAGCTGGCTGTTATAGGTATTTCCTTCAATAAAATGGCACAGCGTCTTAAAGGATACATGGCAAAGCTGGAGGAGACCGCAGTCTTGCGGGGCGGCTCTGGCAAGGAGATGGCCTTCCTGGAGGGGGTAAAGCGCAATCTGGTTCCGGTACAGGTGCCACGGGAAGAGGGATATGAGATCCATTCTCTCTACTGGCCTTCTGAGATGAATAGCTTTGATCTCTATGATATTGCCAGAGCAGATGATAAAATTGCTTTCGCCATGGCGGGTGTAGGCGGAGATGGCGTCCAGGCGGCCATGCTTGCCATCATGTCGCGAACGCTCATTCGCGCATCGCCTGATAAATTGGATCCTGCCAAGGCCATTCGCGACCTGAATTCACAGATTAATCAGCATGGTCATGGAACGAATCTGGCATGCTTTTATGCTCTA
This sequence comes from Methanothrix sp., assembly GCA_026394565.1. Lineage (GTDB taxonomy): Archaea > Halobacteriota > Methanosarcinia > Methanotrichales > Methanotrichaceae > Methanothrix. The sequence continues at coordinate 865 of JAPKYA010000063.1, read as the reverse complement.
TTGGATCCGATAAACCACACTTTAGAGTATGTAAATGCTGGCTTCAATCCGCCCTTCATTGTCGATCCCGGAGGGATGGTGGATACATTGGGTGGTGGCGGTATTGCTCTGGGCATGCTGGATAGAATGGAGCTGGAAAAGACGCTCATACCCATCCAGCCGGGCGATGTCATGATCATGTATTCCAATGGTGTCGTTGAAGCGGAGAATGGCTTTAAGAAGCAATTCGGCATAGAGCGGCTGATAAATCTGGTCATTAACAATAGAGATCGCCCCGCTTCGGAGATACTCATGGCCGTAGAAAAGGATCTGCTGGATTATTCCAAGATAAAACCGGCTTCCTCAGACGTAACCCTCGTAATTCTGAAACGAAGCACCACTTGATTTCCCTGCTTATTTCGTGCGATATCTTTAAATACCCTTCCTCCATTAATGAGGAGGCCGATGCGATGGGTTCGAGGGCGTTGCTTCTGCCTCCCGATTAAAACCGAGGAGGTATGATGGGGCGAAATCCTTAAATACGAACTTCGATCACAATGGCTGCCGAAAAGGGTTCACATTTTCGGGTTCATTCCGCGAATTCCCCTGATATTTATTCATGGGCAAGTCCGGAAGAGCCGAAAGATATAAATAGCACGAACTCCTTTCGATTAAGGCCAATATCTGGCGCAGGAAAAGTCTGCTGAAAGGCAAGCTTTAAATAGTAGTAATGTGTACAGATTGAGGCCGATGAGGCGTCGCAACAGAAAGGCTACGACCCGGAAATGATGAAGGGCCGCATTCCAAGTTGCGATAAAAAATATGGAGACGCGAGCTTTTTCGTGTCTGACATTGGTCTTGGCGACTCAGCCAATTCCGACTGGTT
>JAPKYA010000101.1 GCA_026394565.1 Methanothrix sp. | reverse complement strand
TTTAGTATCATCGCTTTTACCACAATAGAGTGAGGAAGTTTGTGATGCCTATTTTTTGGCAAAGCTTGATCAATCACTTCACCGATGCCGAGTGCATCATAGATTCCTGCCACTAGACCCAAATGTCCAACTATGCATGCATAGATATCCGCATTCATGCTACTGCCCCGAGATGATCTAATAGCCTTCTAATTAAAATATGTTATCTATATCGAGGCAAAAATCCTGGATTAAAAATCTTATAATAATAATTTTTAAAAATTTTTAATTCAGGCAAATCGCAATCAAGAAAATTAGCGAAATCTGGAATTTTACTGCGGATTGTGGGCTACAAGCAACTAAACCTTTTTAATCCCATCTCATCATTCATCTCAACTATGTTCTATCTGGGAGAATACGAAGAAGAGACGGCCAAAGAGATCAAGGGCTATCTGAATAAAGCCGGCCTCAAGGTGGAGACTAGGCCCTGCCTGGTGATGGATGAGGAGACAACTTACGCCATCAAGGACAAACTGAGCGGCATCAAAGAGCTGATCGAGGACACAGGCCAGATCGAGCACTACATATCGGCGCTAAGGAGTGTCCTGCCCCAGGCCACGCCCGAGAATTTCGAGGAGCTTTTCTTAAAAGAGCTGGACCCACTCATGATGGAAACGAGAGACAAAATCCTGGCGCTCTCTAAAAATCCGGAAAGCTCCTTCCAAGAAGAAGGGGAGTCCCTGAAATTCGGCTCAGAGGAGTGGATGAAAAGCGCCATCTTCGTCTCGAGAGCCCGTAATTTTGCCGGCATGATCATGTTCGAAAACAACATAAAGATCGGCGAGCCCTTGGAGAATAAACTGGACGACCCCGTTCTTGAGATATCGGTCGATCATCCCGAAGGGTATGACCCCAAGCCGGAGCAGAAGAGATGCAATGTCGATTTTTATCTGGAGAAGGCCGTCAATATCTTTGTCGATGAGTTCACCACCCCCCTTGCCCGAGATCTGGATGACGAGTTCTGGGATGCCTATCCCACAGAAGCCCAGCGCCTCAAGGTCCTGGGATTGCTGATCGAAAAGCTGGCCACCTCGCCCACCTCCCGCAAGATGGATTTTGTGCAGTTCGTCGAAGAATGCACACTGCATTTAGAGGATGGGGGCAGCTCCCTGAACGTTGACGGCGAAGATGCAGCCGAGGATCTGGCTAGGATACTGGAGAAGAGCGGAGTCGTAAAATGGAAGGGAGATATGCTCAAGTGGAGGAGTAAGGATTGATGGACTTTATAAGCAATATATAAGCAGCTTATAAATCTTAAATACTCATGTTTATATACCCCCAGTTTATAAGGGATAATCTGGAGATACTTGAGTATGGAGTCCACAATAAATATTGAGAACGTGGTGGCATCTACCAAGCTGGCGGAAGCATTCGACCTGCACAAGATCGAGGCCGAGCTGGAGGGCGCCGAGTATAACAAGGAGAAGTTTCCCGGCCTCGTCTACAGGGTTAAAGCCCCCAGAGCCGCTTTTCTCATATTCACCTCCGGCAAGGTAGTATGCACTGGAGCCAAGAACGTTGAGGACGTTCGCACGGTCATAACCAATATGGCCAAGACACTCAAGTCCATTGGCTTTGAGAACATCGATCTGGAACCTGAGATCCACGTTCAGAACATTGTGGCCTCCGCAGATCTGAAGACGGACTTGAACCTAAACGCCATTGCTCTGGGCCTGGGCCTGGAGAATATCGAATACGAGCCGGAGCAGTTTCCCGGGCTGGTCTACAGGATCAAGGTGCCCAAAGTGGTAGTGCTCATCTTCAGCTCCGGAAAACTGGTGGTAACAGGCGGCAAATCGCCGGCGGAGTGCGAGGAAGGCGTGCGCATCGTGCGGATGCAGTTGGAGAACATGGGGCTGCTTTAATCATATTTTATAATTTTTAGCATTTATGCGAGGCATGAATCATGGCCAGCGGCATGTTTCTGATTCAAAATGACGGCAGCCTGATCGAGATGGAAGAGCGAGCGTATACTTCTGAAGACCACTTGCAGGAGCTGCTTGCTACGTATCCGAATCTCCTTGCAGGAAACCAGATAGACGAAGCCAATCCCAGGCGATGGTTGCTCATCTCGCGAGAAGTTGGTCTACCGGCCGAGGAGAACAGCTTTGATCGATGGTCTGTGGACCACCTTTTCCTTGATCAGGATGCTATTCCCACGCTGGTAGAGGTCAAGAGAAGCAGCGACACACGCATTAGACGCGAAGTCCTGGGACAAATGCTGGATTATGCTGCCAATGCGGTAGTCTACTGGCCGGTTGAAGCAATTCAAGCCAAATTTGAGGCAACTTGCGCAGCCCAAAATATAGTTCCAGAGGAAAAACTGGAAAAATTCCTTTATGCTTCGGGAAGCCCGGATGATTTCTGGCAAAAGGTTCAAACAAACCTGCACGACGGCAGGATTAGAATGCTTTTTGTTGCCGACGAAATCCCTGCGGAATTGAGAAGAATAGTTGAATTTCTAAATACTCAAATGGATCCGGCAGAGGTTTTGGCAATCGAGATAAAACAATATGTTGGAACGAATGTGAAGACCCTTGTGCCAAGAGTTTTCGGCCAAATTGCAACGCCTCCGCCGCCTAGACCGAGAAAAATGTGGGATAAGCCATCATTTTTAATATCGCTGACAGAGAACATTGGACCCAAGGGTGCGGAAGTAGCTAACCAGATACTGAACTGGGCTGAAACGAAAATGCTTAAAATCGACTGGGGAAAAGGTAGCACGAAGGGTATGTTTCAGCCGTTAGTGGAATACGAAGGTCATATTCATCATACAATCTCAATATGGACTTATGGAAAAATCCAGATCGAATTCGTATACATGGAACCACCTTTTGATACGGAAGATAAACGCCACGAACTGATAGACCACCTAAACAAAATTCAAGGGGTATCTATACCATTGAACAAAACTACCGGTGAGCCGTCCATCCCTATTGAGCTATTTTATGACGAAAATAAACTAAAGCAATTTATAGCAACTCTCGATTGGGTCGTTGAGGAGATAAAATCCACACGCGAAATTGATACAATATATCCAAAAGGTTCAACCTGACCGAGAAACACAAACCAATATACACAAAACTTTAGATAATATATAAATCACCGACAAAAAAATATTTAAAGTCAGAACGCTAATTAAGTTTCACTAAAGATAATGAAGGTGGGGCTTTGTCTGACGTTAGCGAGCAGAAAGATACAACTGCATTTGTGGAAGGACTGCTGAAAAGCAAATACTCCGACCTGATCATTCTCTCCACAGTGATCCTGGCCTTCTTGATTCTGATAATAATATCTGCTACATTAACCTAACATTGTCAAGTTAACAATATTATAAAATGTGGGGGCGATTTTATGCCTCGGATGGACAGAAGGTTCTACCTTTGAGCTAAACCTGTGGGTTACGATTTTCACCACAAACTCTCATGATCCTCAGGACAGGGATCATACAAGCAAGATGAAAACCATGATAAAGCCGGAATGCCATCTTTAATGTGGTATGGGCAGTGAAGGCTGTTGTCTTTCTGGAACTTCAGAT
>JAPKYA010000073.1 GCA_026394565.1 Methanothrix sp. | reverse complement strand
GCAGGCCAGTGCCACGGTGACTGTGGGCGAGGCGACATCATACGCCGAGGACGGCTGGCGGCCGCCTGAGTGGGGGCTGGACCGATCTGAGATGATATGCGACGATGAGATTGCCGGGGAGGGAGCGAGCTGCAGCTGTCCTCTGTAGGTGATTTAGGCAAGGTAAGCAAGGGACCCTTGGGAGATCGGGCCCCTTTTGCCATTATTCTTTTCGCAGAGTTCCCCTGGCCAGGGAGGCAAAAATCCCCAGGATGCATAGAGCGGAAAAGACGGCAAAGGTCACCTTCACGCTTGAAAGGAACTCGGGATAATACTGCGGCGTGATCTCCACCTTTCCCAGGTATAGTGAGAAGACCATCATGGCAAAGCTCATGCTGGAGACCTGCCCCACCAGGCGCATGGTTCCCAAAGTGGCCGACCCTACGCCGTAGTGGCGCGGCTCTACTGAGGACATGATGGCGTTGGTGTTAGGCGAGGTGAATAGCGCAAGCCCCATGCCCAGGGTGATGAGGCAGGCTGTGATGAAAAAGAGGCTTGTCTCCCCGTTTAGAAATACGAATGCTAAGACGGCCACAAATGTGAGAGCCATTCCGGCGGTGGCCACGAGGCGCGGCTCCATCATGTCGGAGAGCTTTCCTGTGTAGGGTGAAAAAATTGCCATCACAGCCGGCTGGGCCAGCATAATCAGCCCGGCCTGATCGGGCTCCAGCCCCTTGATGTACTGCAGATAGAGGCTGAGCAGGAAGGTTATGGCAAAGGTGGCGCTGTAGCTGATGAGAGCCGCCAGATTGGAGTAAGCGTAGACGCGATTCTTTTTAAAGAGGCTCACGTCCAGCACTGGACAGGCCGCCCCCGACTCCCAGCGGATGAGCAGGAGGAAGGTCGCTGCGCCCACCAGGACCAGAACGGCTCCCTGCCAGGCGGGAAGTAGGGAAAAGCCGAACATGACGGCTACGAGCATCAGGCTGTAGATTGCCGATCCTACAAGATCGAACTTGTCTTCTCCGGCCCCGGCCCACTCGCCCTTCAGCTTCCACAGCCCAAGGGCCAGCGGAATCAGTCCCAGGGGAACGTTGATCAGAAAGAGGCTTCTCCAGCCGAAGTACTGGGTGAGCAGACCGCCCAAGAAAGGCCCCAACGAGAGGCCCAGGTAAACGAAAGCGGCATTGATTCCTAAAATCTTGCCCCTTTCTTGCAGAGGGAAGACGTTGACCAAAATGGCCGTTCCCGTGCCGAAGATCATGGCGCTGCCTATGCCCTGCAGCACCCTTGAGACGATAAGGATGGTGGAAGAGGGAGCAAAGAAGGCAACCAGGGATGATGCCGTGAATATGAAAAGGCCTATGAAAAAGACCTTCTTCATGCCGTAGATATCGGCAATCTTTCCGAAGGGCACCATGAAGACGGCGGCGGAGAGCAGGTAGCTGGTGGCTATCCAGCCCAAGAGGATCGCATCCATGGAGAACTCGTCTCCAATGGCCGGCAGGGCGATGTTGATGGAGGAGGCCATGAAGGGAGGAAGAAATGATGTAAGGGTGGCGATGACCAGGGCGCATTTTCTGGTATCTGAGCTGGGACATGCTCTCATTGAATGCCTAAATTAAGGACTATTGGGATTAACCTTTTCCCCTTGTCTTGGCGGCCCGGAAAGCAAAAGTTGAATTGGGCGAAATATGGTTCGAAATGCGATATAAACGTTCATAATAGTTCCTTTTTTGATTTAATCGAATAGATCTCATCTAATATAGTGCATTTTACCTCTGGCGTCTTTATCGTTCGTTCTGTTATACTTTAATATATCGTTCAGGGGAGGAGGCGATGGTATAATCTTAAGGAGAGTGGTAGACTAATGAAAACGAAAGCTAAGTGCATTTTGGTCGCATTTATGGTCGCCATATGCGTTCTCATCATGCCGGCCTTTTCTCAAGGTCCTCAAGGCAATGGTGGAGCAAGACAGAATGAAAATCCCGGGAACAATATGGGACCGGCACAGGATAACGAAATGGGATTGAATCAAAACGTCCAACCTGGAGATCAAGATTTTAAGCCAAAATTCAATGGCTGTAATACCTGGCCCCAGGAAATGAAGGTCAACAAGCCGCTTTCCAATCCCCCCGGCGGATTAGAAAATGGAAATGGTGCCCAATACGGAAATGGTGCACAATATGGATTTGATACCCAAGGTGGATATGGTACCCAAAGTGGGCAGGGCCTTAGATCGACGCCCTGGCAGTATGTCGGGCAGGATGATGAACTACATGGTGGCGCTAACTATGGCTACTCGGGCGAGGGCAAACATGCTCCGCCAAAGTCGATAATGCCCGATTATTTCCCGCAATGGCATCCCAAGAAATCCATGATGGGAGAGTGGCATAGAATGCCTCCTAGATCCTTGATGGGCAATGATTTCCCAGAAAAGCCTCCCATGAAGTCGATGATGGACTAAGGGAGATGAAGGTGCATTGATATGAAACCGCATCGCTTGTTGGTAGCGTTATTTATGGTTTGCTGCTGCATGGCGCTAACTGCGTCGGCCCAAGAACAGATCGCACTAAGCATCTATGTCCACGAGGGCAATCTCAACGGGACAATGCTATCCGGCGTCCAGGTTACAGGTCAAGACGCAAAGCGAGGCTCGCTAACGGCAACAACAGACGCAAACGGTGTTGCCGTTGTTAAGGGCGCGCCGGGTACCTGGCAATTGACCCTTGAAAAAGCAAATTACCAGTCTATCGAGTTGCCTTACGATGCCGTGCAGACCGAGGAAGTTGCCGCCTATCTGGAGAAGACGATATCCTCTGATCCAATCACTCTGACGCTCTATGTTTATGAGGGGAGCTTGAATGGAACGGCGCTTTCCGGTATTCAGATCACGGGCAGAGATGCGGCCGGTAGCGAAATTACTGCGACAACGGATGCCAGCGGCTCTGCGATCATCAGTGGGACTCCCGGGTCATGGGAATTGACCTTATCCAAAACAGGCTATAGGTCTGTAATCAACTTGAGTTTCGATGCCGCTGAATCTGAGGAAGTTGGGGCATATCTGGAAAAGGTTACCTAGAAAATGCTTGCATCAAAAACTTCCTCTTTTTTTTCTATTTATCCTTTATCTTTCACCAGTATCTTTTCAATCGATTTTGCAGGAGACGGCACTGCTTTCCCGCATCTTCAGAGAAAAGGCATAATGGGAGCAGCTCAATCATGCCATCGATGTAAATTTGTTTTTGCTCCATGAGCTGTAATGTTGAGAACGATGGGAGGTCCTCTCGCATCCGGCTTGCCAGTTCGCTGGATGCTTGAAGGAGCGCAAATAGCAGCCTTTTTGCCTCGACTGGTTGGCATCCAGGTTCGCTTGTACCAGTATCCTGGAATATCAATCTTCCCAGCTCCAAGAAGGCCTCAATGAAGAGACTGAAGGCGGAATCGTCTGCATCGCAGCGGCCGTGCGTTGCCGCATAGCCGCAGCCTGTACAGCTTTTGTCTCGGTCGTACTGGATGCAAAAGGGGCAGGTGCCGGGCCGGGTGGGCAGATGGCCGAGCAGGGTGAGGCCGAACGCCCGAGCGAACTTGTGCAGCTTTGCGGCTTCTACGGTCTCCAGGCGCTCGGAGAAAAGCTTCGCCCAGCGGATGTACTCCTGGCAGGATGCGGCGATAGCGGCCTTTGCCGCCTGCAGGGAAGCAGGATCGATATCTTTTGCAGCAGCTTCAAGCTCTTCAGTGCGCTCGGTCATATTAATCAAATTTGGCCAATTCACTTTTTATTTCTGTCTAAAATTTCAATAAGCTCTTTTAAAGTGTGCTGGTCCACAAGCTGCAAGAATCTGTCCATATCTTCATAAAATTTTCTTGTTTTTAGCATGATTGCTATCATTTTTTCTGCCTCCGGGCTGTGGTCCTCAAGGTTTTTCTCGATTTGATTGAGGGCCTGTAAGACCGAATGGACTTCATACTTCGCAGCAGACAAAACAACCGGCCTCATTGCTTCTATGTCAGTCTCCAGAGCATAGCGATGCTGCTTATAGCGATGCTGCTTGCCCACAGGACCTACCACGCGTCGCGCCATGCCGAGGTTTTCGAGATAGCTCATATTAGAGCGCACTGTCGTCTTGCTGTAGCCGGTCTTCTCTGCCAGCGCATCAAGGGACATGGGTTCGCTTTCCAGAAAGAGAGTGCCTCGAAGTATTCCCATCGCATCGCTCCACCCTTTTTTTTGGGCGGATTTGATACATGCATCAATAATGGGCTTCTTTAGCGCCAGCATTTCTTCATCGTTCACATTGATCGGATCAATCACAAAGTTTAAGTATTTTGCGTTTATTCGGTTCGTTCTACAAAATCCGAATGGAAGGTTTTATTGGCATGATCGGCTTGGAACGACTCGGTGTGTGGATCACCAAAAATCCTGTAATAATCATAGCTGTAGCGCTGATTTTGACCATAGTCTCCTTTCATTTCGCCCAATCGATCACCACGCAGGGCATGAATACCGAGAGCATGGTAGGAAAAGAATCCCCGCTCTACCAGATTTACGACCACCTTTACAAGGAAAATTTCGGCACGGAATCCATAGCGGTATTGATTGAGAGCGATGATGTAGCGAGCGTTAATGTCATGAAGTCTGCCCTTCGCTTCTCCGATTTCGTGAAGGATGTTCCGAGAGTGACATCTGTCAGCAGCATTGCCGATATCGTGGCCGATGCCGAGGCAAAAGAGAATGGTATTCGGCAGATCCCATCTCAAGAAAGAATTAATGAGATACTGACCAATGGCGGCCCTCAGGTGCAGACCCTGTTGCCCGACAGACGGCATACCATGATGGCTATTGTGGACCCTGTTTACATTACAGACGATCAAAGAGCCGAGATCTTGAGAGAGATAAGAGATGCGGTCACCTTGGCTGACTTCCCGCCGGGCTGCGGCGTGACCGTTACCGGCACACCTGCGCTCATGAAATCCATCATGGATGAGATGAACGCGAGCCAGGGGCAGATCATGCTCTTGGCGGGACTGCTGATGGTTGTCGCCCTGCTGCTGGTCTTTCGGCACGTCAAGTGGCCGCTTCTGCCCATACCTATCGTCTTCCTGGGAATAATCTGGACCTTCGGAGCTATGGGGCTATTCCATATTCCCATGACAATGGTCTCATTTTCAGCTTTCCCCCTCCTTATCGGAATCGGCATCGATTATGCCATTCAGTTTCATAACAGGATTGACGAAGAGTTTTCAAAGGGGGAGTCGCCTGTCAGGGCGGCCATCAATACGGTCAACCATGTAGCAATTCCGGTAATGGTTGCATTGATTGTAACCGTAGCGGGATTTGTGGCTCTGCTCAACTCTTCAGTTCCCATGATCCGCGATTTTGGAAAGCTGTGCATCATCGGCCTTTTCATGTGCTATCTGTCCTCCCTCTTTGTGGGAGTGACGGCCCTGTGGCTGGGCGAGAAGAGAACGGGGTCCCGAAGAAGGAAAGCAATAAGTCAGTCGGAGAGCGGATCAGATAGCGGATCGGCCATTGGATCCTATGTGGAGAAGACCGCGGACTTTTGCATTCATAAGTGGAAGGCGGTCCTTGTTGTAGCCCTTATATTCGCCCTGGCCGGAAATTATCTGGACAGCCTGGTCCCTGTGGAGACGGACACGAAAAATTATATTCCCCAGGATCTTCCGCCTCTGGTTGATTTCAAGCACATGAGCAACATTTACGGCGGCACAGACTCCATTCAGTTCATAGTTCAGGGAGACGATCTCACAGATCCGCAGAATCTGCAATGGATAGATGAATTCAGCGATTACCTGCAAAAGTCCAGAGATCAGGTTTACGGCGCTACGAGCATTGTCACCTACATAAAGCAGGCCAGTGGCGGAACAATTCCCAATGATAGAACCGAAGTTCGAGCGGTAATCGACAGACTGCCCAAAGTCGTGCAAAGCAAATACTTTAGCGGCCATAATGCGGCCATGATAGATGTAAATCTTGGACAGACAGCCTCGAATCTGGGACTGGAGAACTTTGATCGTCTCACCAAGGAGTTTGAAAAGGATCTGGCCTGGGTGACTCCGCCGCCCGGGATATCTGTCAAGATGACGGGAGACAGCATGGTGAGGACGACGACCATAAGCGCCCTGACCACGGGAAGAGTGGAAATGTCGCTGCTCGGTCTGGTCCTGATCTTCATCCTGCTATTAATAATATACAGAGATCTGATCAAGGCTCTTCTGCCGGTGCTGCCCATGCTGGTGGTGATCGGCTGGATGGGCGGAGTTATGTATCTAGGAGGATTGAAGTACACACCACTGACTGCCACCCTAGGGGCCCTGGTGCTGGGCATTGGATCAGAGTACGCAATTCTGATGATGGAGCGCTTCTATGAGGAGCTGCACAACGTCGGAGATCCCTTTGAGGCGTTGAAGATAACCGCGAACCGCATCGGTTCCGCTCTGGTGGCATCGGGGATGACTGTGACCTTCGGCTTTGCAGCGCTGATCACATCGCCCTTCAACATCACCAGCAACTTCGGACTGGTAACTGTGATGGCTGTCATCTTTGCACTGGTCACTACCTTCACAGTCTTTGTGGTTCTGATGATTCGCATGGAGATCAAGCGTGAAGTGCTGGAGAACGCTAAACAGGAACTTAAGGTTGCAATTGCGCTAATCAATAATCAATCAGGGAGAAGAATCAATGGAAATTAAGTTTGCTATAGCCATGGCTGTCATGTTGACACTTCTGGCTACGGGTCAGGCTCAGAACACCTACATACCCTTTGAGCTAGGCGGAGACAATTACTATACCATGTACGGCAGTCCTGATATATCCGCCAGTGTTTCCGGAACGGATGAGTTCGAACGCGGAGATACCGTTACGCTGTATTTGGATCTGACCAACTACGGAAGGATACTCGGCTTCAAAGAGGATCTGACACCTCAAAACCCCAAAGAGTTCGCTCTGGCCGGCGCCGAGCTGCAGGAAGAGTATAAGAAGCCTACCGCTTTGGGAATCACCGCCAGTCTCAGCTCAGAAGGCCGGCAGATCGATGTAAAGTCCGGCGACCAGGTGGTCCAGTCCCTTAAATCAGGAGATAAGACCCAAGCGCCCTTGAAGTTCACCTTAAAAATCGGAGAGCACGCTCCTGCTGGAAAATATCCGCTCAATCTGAATATGTCTTACGACTATCAGGACAATGTTCGGGTCTATGCCTCGGAGCTTGTCACCAGCGGAAGCGCGCCCACTCTGGCAAATTTCCGAGAATCCTACATCTACCAGAAGGCCAACCAGACGCTGCCCATCACCATCACTGTCACGAAGCAGGCGGACTTTCTGATCTTGAACAACTCCGGAGAACTCTCCGCCGGAGACAAGAAAACGCCAATTTCTGCCACCTACAGGAATATCGGAGAAGATCCCATCAAGGATGCAGTTGCAAGGCTTTCCATCTTCAAGCCCTTCTCATCCACAGACGACCAGGCCTTCATCGGCACCTTGCAGCCCGGGGAGGAGAAAACGGTGGTCTTCAGGCTGGATGTGGACTCCGATGCCACTCCCAAGGACTACGCAATTAACAGCGAGATCAAGTATACGGACGAGAGCGGCGACACCGTCATCTCGGAGAGCATGAAGATACCAGTTGTGGTCAAGGCCGCCCCCTCATCACTGCTTCTGCCCGCAGGAATTGTTATCATCATTATAGTCGCAGCAGGCGGATACATGTACCGAAAGAAGCAGAAGAAGGCCTGCTAATGGATGAGATAATAGCATTATCAAGCTGGGAAGATCGTTTTTGGGCCTGGTTGATCGATGTTCTTCTTATGGGCATCCTCTGGCACAGAATTCTGACCGTTTTAAAAATAGATGCGTTAGGCATTAGTGGAGCCGTTCTGCTGGCAGCAATATTATTCATTTATTGGACCGTATTGGAGGGCTACAGAGGTCAATCGCTTGGGAAGATGCTCTTTAACATAGTTGTAACAGGTCCTCTTGGGGAGAGTATTAGGTTTAGAGACGCGGCGATAGAGTCATTTGGAAAGGCATTTCTGCTTCCCGTCGACTGCCTCATATGCTGGTTTGCTCTTCGAGAGAGCAGACAGCGTTTATTCAATAGGATATCTGATACCATCGTCATCAAGCGAACTGAGTAGTTGTGTAGTTCCCGAATTTTTGGACGTTATATACTCCTGCCAGCAAATTACATTCTTTTTATTAACCATTTAATTCAGTCTCCATCCGATTCAGGATCATTCCCAAATTGATTGGTATATAAAGTCAAAGGTTTCGAGACTGCACATCTTCCTAAAAACAACAAAACATTTTTTTATTAGAAGAGACAATACGGATAATAAATCGGGGGCAGAAATACGAAGCTAATAACAGATGAATCAAATGCAGATCTTGCGGGGCTCTTAGGCACTATTAGGGCCATGGCACCAGAACTGTGGAGATCAAGCGAACGCCGTCTTATTCTTCCCCAAAAACTGGAGGATTTGGAAAAGCCAGAGTATCTGGAAGAAATAAAGGAAAAAATTAATGAAATGAAGCGGCTCAAAGATATGCTTGATGCCGGTTCAATAACTCAGGCCGAGTATCTATCCAGAAAAGCCAAGATCCTGATAAAATGAATTTATTCGAGCATAAAAGCCTCTTTAGAGCAAATGATTAATTTTCTGAGAGAAGGGGCAGGTTAATAAGTAGAGGCTGCCTAAGATTGATGGATGGAAATGCCTGAAGATGAAAAGCCCACTACAAGACAATCATTGCCGCAATTTATTCCCAAATTCAAAGGCAAGAAAGTCGTGATTCGTCTGCTCTCTGGGGGCCAGCCGGTCACTGGAACTATTGACTCATTCAATTCCTATGAGATTCTACTCTTGACTGCGAAGGGCGAGCTATTGGTCTTCAAGCACGCCATTGCCACTATCGAGATCGTGGATGAGCCGCGAGGGTATAAGCCGGGCCTTTAGTTAGCGAACTCATAGCCCATCGGCAGCGGGGCAATGCAATGAATATCGTTATTTACTATTGGCCGCCAATGAGAGCTGTATGAGCCTGAAGGTCACAATGCTGGGAACGGGTGTCGGCATCCCCCAGCCCGGACGCTCCCAGGCGGCGGTATTAGTGGAGAACGACCAGACTCTGCTCTTAGATTGTGGGGCGGGCACTCTCCTCCGCCTGGACGAGGTGGGAGCCGGCCTGGAGGCGCTGGACACGGTGATGCTCACGCACCTTCATTTGGACCACGTCTCAGATCTGCTGGCCCTGGCCAATGCTCGCTATCTGGCAGATATGCCGGGCCTGCAGGTATTTGGGCCGCAGGGCACAGAGGTCTATTTCAGGATCGCCAAGAGCCTCTACCCCAACCTGGAGAAGATGGCGGTAGCGGTGCAGGAGCTTTTGCCCATGGATTCTTTCTCCCTGAAGGGCTTTGACATCTTTGCCGAGGAGGCACGCCACAGCATGACGGCTCTTGCTTATCGTCTGGAGGCTGAGGAGAAGGTGGTGGTTTACTCCGGGGATACGGAGCCTTGCCCGCGCGTGGCAGCTCTCGCGAATGGGGCCGATCTCCTCATCCACGAGTGCTCATTTCCCGAGCCCTTTGATGTCACCAACCACACAACGCCCAAAAAGCTGGGCAGCATGATCAAGAACCAAGGCGTAAAGCGCGTGGTTCTCACACACCTTTATCCGCAGGCGGCAGGATGCGAAGATGAGATGGCTGAGCAGGTGATTGAGCTGTCCGGAGCGCCCACCATCGTGGGCTGGGATTTGATGAGCGTGGTGATTTAATGTCTTTGGGATCATTTGATTTTGCGAGTAATGCCTTTACGATACACTTTGATGCCATTAGGCAGGATAGTGTTCATTCTTAATGGTGAATAAAAGATATCAAGTCATCCCAATATCTTTGAGATATTGAAGGACATAAGGACCCAGCATTTGGTCGTAAATATTCTTTAAAAACGAATTGATAAATCCCGATGCAATAAAAATGATCACGACTGCCGCAAAGCTTCTCCTTGGGTGCAGAGAGAGTTGTCTATTTAGCAGCTCTATCATTTTATCTTTGGTCGATGAGTTCTCTTCCCTAACTGCAGAAAGCGCCGAAGCTTGTTCGCTCTCTAGATTGGAGTCTTCGATCTTGATCCAATCGATTTTGTCTAGCAGACTCTCTCCAATGACTATCGCGTCCTCATAAGCCTTAATCGCAGCTTTGCAGGATGCATCCGATTTCATTTCCGCTAGCTTTTTAGCTTCGTTTCCGGCTGCTTTGAATCGAGCAAACTCTTTCTTGAAGTCACTATAATTCATATTGATGCAGAATCTCGCCTTTCGCGGATCATCGCATACGGCTGAAATCTCCGAGCCGATGGAGATTACCACGATCTGATAGCACAGGTAGGTGGTTTCGATCAGGGCATCAAGGGCAAGTGAGATGCGAGCTTGGTCTTCCTGCTCAGAGCCGGAGTCGAAACAATGGGATAAATGAGTGAATGAATCGGTTATGCCGTCAGCTATAGGTTGAGGAAGCGGCTTTCCATCCCGTAACGTATCCTTCATGCGAAGGTAGGAAGGCAAGAATCGCTTTTGGTAAAAGGAAAAGAACGAGCCGCAGGATGTCATTTTAATCAGGAGAGGTGCTCAATATCTCATCAAACTTTTTATGTATCCCTTCTTTTCCCTTATCGAGAGGAACCACATATCCCCGACGAGTAACAATCCAGCCGCCTTTGGAATTAGGGAAACCAGCGCGTTGAACCCTCCATGTGTCTCCGTCTCTTGGCGGAAGGGGATCACTGCCATAATTATGAGAATCCTGGACCTTTCCATCTCTGTCATGGACTACGCATTCAGCACCATGATTTTTGCAGGTATCTTTTTGCACCGATGCCCTCTCCCCAGCATGAGACTTTTCCACATCCCAGCCGCCTTCGGGATTGAGTACAACATGCCGCTCTTTGCGTGCCATTAGTATACATAGAGTCATGTAATGCTATATAAATGAGGGCCTGACATAGTGCTAATGCGAATGATATGGATATCTGCTGTTTAGTTTCTAATATTAATAATAATTTTTAAAAATATATATTTCTCTGCATCATATATCCTTCGAGCATTTGCTGCAGAGAATCCCTTTAATTTATCTAAGCCACTTGTTTCCCCGCCGCCGGTCCCCACATGGCGTTGTAGATCTCCGTGATCTTGACCACGGCGCAGCTCTTGGCCGGCAGCTTGTTGTTGATGCCGTGCACCCAGGCCCTCATCGCCTCGAAGTCCGGCCCTTCCTTGGTCACAGTGACATTGCCCTTGATCTGGAAGGACTTCTTGGTCTCGCTGTTGTAGCAGAGGATGGATATCTTGGGATTCTCGGCCAGGTTCTGGGCGGTCTTGTAGAAGAAGTTGTCCGCGAGCATGAGCGTCTCATCGTCTATGATCTTCATCAGTCCCACAAAGACCACATTAGGCATGCCCGACTTGCTGGCTGTGGCAATGGGTATGGGCTTTTGCTTCTCAAGGGTCTCTCGAACTTCCGCTGGCATCTTTACCATTTTAAATCACCAGCTAAATGGATAGGATGCAATTTATTTAGCTCTATCGTTCTTTGCATCACTATGGCGAAAAAAGCAAAGGATTCATCAATTCAGTCCGAGCCCGAGGCAGTCTACCAGCTAAAAGTGACCCTTGATGGAATAAGGCCGTCCATCTGGCGGAGAATTCAGGTTCGTGGGGACATAACTCTATTCAAGCTTCACAAGATACTGCAAGTGGTCATGGGATGGGATGACTACCATCTGCACAAGTTCGTGATAGTGGGCGAGGACTACAGCGTCATCTCCAGAGAGGCGGATATGCTGGGCACCGATTTCAAGGAAGAGAAGAGGTTCAAGTTGAACCGAGTCATCCCTGGGGAGAAGTTCAAGTTCACTTATGAGTACGACTTTGGAGATAGCTGGGGTCACACGATTCTGGTAGAGAAGATCTTCCGGCCTGTGGAAGAGCTGAAAGCACCGGTCTGCCTGAAGGGTAAGCGCTCTGCCCCTCCGGAGGACTGCGGCGGAGTTGGTGGATACTACCATCTCCTGAAGGCCCTGAGGGATCCGAACCACCCGGAGCACGCGTACTTACAGACCTGGGCGGGGGATGATTACAATCCTGAGTATTTCGACGCGGATGTGGTGAGCGAGCGGCTGAAGAAGATCAGGTGAGGGGTGGGAGCGCCTAACGGTCTCACGCGATGCCATGATCGCTGACATCAAGCACTATCCTGCGATGGAGTTCTCCGGCATTCGGTTGCTGTTGCTGGGGAGATGAAATGATGGTGCCAATTGGGCCAGGCTGAATCGCCACAATTCTCCTCAGCTCTTCCTTCTCACGCATGCCCCGATGAACTCCGCTGGAAATCCGCGGTAGGACGCCCCGTGGATATGCATGTAGCTGGCAATGAGGTTTCCTTCCACGAATCCATCCTGGCCCCCGGCGATCCCCGCGCCCCTCTCCAGGCGGACTGCGTACTTCGCTCCCGCGTCCATAAGCATCTCAGAGTGGTGAAACTCATGCCCCATGATCTTTGTCCCCGCGGGCCCAAGCGCGCAGCCCTGCGTGAGAGCCCCGTGCACGTAGCTGACGACGCGCGTACTGCCCCGTCGCGCCCTTCCCGGAACCAGCCCGACCATTTCCCGTCGCTCGCCGTCCCACTCGATTTCCCGCGCCAGGTACATCAGCCCGCCGCATTCCGCGAAGATGGGTAGATCTTTCTCGTGCGCCCGCTCTAGCGACCGCCGCATGCCCGCATTCTCGGACAGCTCCCGTGAGTACAGCTCCGGATAGCCTCCGCCGATGTAGATGCCGTCCACCTGCGGGAGCGCGGCATCGTGCACAGGGCTGAAGGGTACCACCTCTGCTCCGGCCAGCTCCATCAGTTCCAGGTTATCCCGGTAGTAGAAGTTGAAGGCCTCGTCCCGAGCCACGCCGATTCGAAGACCCTTGCCAATGGTATTTTGCCGGTAGATGTCCGGCTCGACCTCCGGCAGAGGCTGTGCCTCCTTTGCGATCTCCAGGATGCGATCCAGGTTCAGGCCCTCCTCCACTATCTGGCGGATCGTATCTACTCGCTCCGGGAAGCCCTCGTGCCGGGTCTTGCCCTCCAGCACGGGCACCAGGCCCAGGTGGCGCATGGCCAGGTGCATTTCCTCATTTCGCTGGATGACGCCCACCACTTCCACGCCTGCGTAGCGCTCTATCTCTTTGATCGCTTTTTGGGCATGCCTCTCCGATCCCACTTTATTGAGAATTACGCCCTTGAACTCTACCTGGGGATCAAAGTCCATGTAGCCTTTCACGATGGCAGCGCAGCTTCTCGTGATGCTTCTGGCGTCGACCACGAAGATCACGGGGGTCCGCAGAAGCTTGGCGATCTGCGCCGTGCTGCCCAGGTCACCGTCGTACCCCTCGTAAAGGCCGCGCACGCCCTCGATTACCGCGATGTCGGCGCTCTCTGCAGCATGATTGTAGATCTCCCTGACGGCTGCCTCCGTCATGAGGTAGCCGTCCAGATTGCGGCAGCTTCTGCCTGTGATCCAGGTGTGGTAGCTGGGATCGATGTAATCCATGGCCACCTTGAAGGGCTGCACCCGCAGGCTGCGCCCGCGCAGGGCGGAGAGCAGACCGGCTACGATGGTGGTCTTGCCGCTGGAGCTTCTATCGCCGGCAATCAGAATGCGTGGACAGTCTGCTCGCATTTTATCGCCTCCATATCATTGCTCACTCCATGGAGAGCTCTCTAAGTCTCTCATCGCTCAGTGGCTGCGGCACCCTCGGCTCGGCTCCCGACATGATCTCTCTGGCTAGGGCGCGGTAGACCTGCGCGATCTCTGAGTCCGGCGCGCCCTCGATCACAGTGACTGCTCTCCTCTCGCACTGCTGCACAATGGGATCTTTGGGGATGAAGGCCACCAGGCGGCTGTTCAGCTCCTCAGCAAATCTCTGTGCAATCTCCTTCTCCCGCCCGGCAGCAGCCTCGCGCGAGTTGCAGATCACGCCTGCCAGGGGCGTTTTCAAGCGGCGCAGGCCCTTGCTGATGTTGTTGGCGGCATAAAGCGGCATGTACTCACCAGAGGTGATAATGTATGCCTGGCTGACCAGTCCCTTTCGGATAGGCGCGGAAAATCCGCCGCAGACAATGTCCCCAGGCACATCGTACAGCACCAGATCCACATTCTCCATGGCCTTGGATACCTTGCGCAGGAAATCGATGGCGACGATTATGCCCCGTCCGGCGCAGCCCACGCCCGGCTCCGGGCCCCCCACCTCAATGCACAAGACTCCTTTGTATCCCGGAAAAACAACATCCTTCTCCTGGATCTCTCCTCCCGCCAAGATTAGGTCCATCATGGTGGGAATCCTTCGGCCCACCAGTGTTATGCTCGAGTCGCTCTTGGGATCGCAGCCTACCATCAGCACCCTGTGGCCCTCTTCGGCACAGGCGGCGGCTATGTTCGAGGCAGTGCACGACTTGCCGATACCGCCTTTGCCGTATATCGCAACGTGTTTAATAGATGACATCTAACTCCGCTTCGCGTGTAGATCCTCCATAGGATATACAGCTTATCCAGGAATGATTCTTAAGAGGTAGATGGAGATCAGGACAATCTGGTTTATAGCCGCCGCAGCAATGTTGGTCTTGCTTTTTGGGCCAGTTTCGAGCGCATTCGCGCAAGAGCCGGTGGAAGCGGCCTTTGTGCGGGGCCATTTCAGTGAAGGCAATGGGATCTGGCGGGCGGATGACTTCGGCTGGTTCTACTACGACCTGGATAAGAATCAGGGCGGCGAGGAGCTGCGCATAGATGTGCAGGGAAGGACGGCCGAGAAAGGGCATATTGTCTATTCCTCAAAGACATGGGCGCAGCAGTTTGAATATGGACCCTGGGGCAGCTTCCAGGCTGCGGCATTTATGGGCAAGCCCTATCTTGCAGGCTATCGCAAGAGTTCTTTTACAGATGAGATCAGCTCTTTAGAAAAAGGTGAGCTAAGAGCGGTGCTCATAGATGATGATCGCATTCATACTTTGAACAATAACAAAACACTCGCTCTCCAGCAGGGCTATGCTCTGGCGGCTGCAGAGATCTCTGATAAGAATGGGGCCGTCAATTTCATTCTACTAAAAAATGGAAAGCCCGTTTATGCTTCTGTGGTGAGCATCGGCGAAACATTTGTCTATAAAATAAATGACGTCCCTGTGATCTTGGTCCATCTGGCCAATGCCATGCGAGGCGGAGATGAAGGATTTGCCGAGGTGGACGGCGTTTTTCAGGTCGGCGATATACCTTATATCAAACTCATTGAAGGCGGTCTGCTCGGGAATATGGAGCTGACAGATTACTCTGATGAGGGGATTGAGTTTCAGAATAATATGTCTCTTACCTTTATCAGAGACTCTGAGGTGCCTCTTACTCCCGATCTGAAAATAATCGTTCTTGATCAGCCAGATCTTATCTATTATCCAATTGGCGGCATCTATGACTATGGTGTGCATGAGATAAGAGGTCCCGTCTACAACGCCAGCTCTTCTCTTCCGGTCCATTTGGGAAATTATAATTCCACAGTCATTGCCAAATGGGATACTTTAAACTATAGCGGATTTTATTTCGATCCGGAAAATGATTTAGGCCTTGAGGCTCTGGTCCTTTACAGTATTAAGGGAAAAACCGTATCACCACCTCCCTCAGCACCTGTGATTTTCAAAGAAAATAATACTGCGATCCAGCAGGGATTTCAGTATACTTCATTGATTCAACCAAAGAATTTTGATTTCAAATCCTGGGGTCACTATTTTGTCATCAACTTCATTGGAATGCAGTGGTTCGCAGGATATGACTCGATTATTGAAGGTGGTAAATCAACCAGGAGCCTTCTGGAGAATGAGTACCTGGGCCAGGTTCTCAAAGATATGGAGAGACAGGGAACAATCGTCGCCGGCAATTACTCGCTGGCAGAAGACTACGTGATGCGTATTCGGGATGTTGGGAACGATAGCATCTTTCTCCAGCTTCTTAAGCAAGGGAACCTGGTAGACAGCTCCGTGGTCAAATCCAATACGACCTATATTTACAAAAAAGATCTGGAAAACGTCAAAGACATGCCCATAATAATGATGCATTTCAGCAATGTTTTCAGCAATGGCGTCGAGAGTTTCGCCACACTCGATGGAATCTTCCAGATCTCCGAGAGAAATATCGTGCAAATTGAACCGGGGAGCGGTACGGGTGAACTGGAGATTGTCGGTGTTTTGCCTAATCAGATCATCATGGTAAATCACGACCATGTCAATCTCAATCGTAACTCAAATGTCAACATCGGTCCGGGAATGGACATCAGGGTTGCAGACAACGACACTCTACGATTCTATCTTTATACGAAGCAGTATGTTGTTCCGGCACCTGAGCCTCCACTGATCAATTCGCCCGGCAATGTCACCTCTCTCGCCGCCGCAAACTTCAACCTCGTCGTCAAGGCCGCGGAAATCCGCCAGGTCAGTGTAGATATCCTGGATTCGAGCAATAGGACGGTTTTCACCAGGGATATCACCCGGCTCGGCCAGGGATCGGGCGATTTATGGGGTTTTGCCTGGAAATGGAATGCAACGACTATGCAACTGAATGATGACAAGAGCCTCGTCCTGGATGCAAGCGGCAGCCCTGTGCCGGGATTGCTTTACCTGAGCCCATCTACGCCTCCTGTGCAGGTCAGCGTGATATTTGAAACAAATGGAAGAATTGGTGCAATATCGGACGATGCGTCCGTATATTACGTTTCCCGCGGCGAATATAACCGACTCAATAGTTCGCTTGATTATAACGCCATGCTGGCCAACAACACTGCCCGAAAGCAGTTCATTAAGATTGAGACTGGCAAGAGCATTCTGCAGTTTCTTGATGTTGTCGACAGCAGATTAGCCCCCAACGGCATCAATCATACTCTGCAAGGCAATCTTGAGGCAATAGAACCCCATGCGATTGTGATAGGTGCCGAACCGGGCCGATACGAACTGCGAGTGAGAGTGGAAAATGCAGTCAATGCCATTTGGGCAACAGGCGTGTTTATTAATGTCACTCCTGGCGAGATGCGCGGCGTGTCTCTGGGCTCAGTCCGGGCATTTTCCGGGGCGGATGTCTCCATTCCACTAGAGGCCCCCTTGCCCAGCGAGAAGAGGATTAACATCTCTTATGATGCAGCCAAGCTGAAAGCCACGGCCATTTCTGGGGAGTGCAAAGCCTCCTGGCAGGTGGACGCGAAGCTGGGAAGGATCGGCGTCCTCCTGCCGGCTGGCTGCGGGGCTGCCAATCTCACCTTTTCGGTGAGCAGGAAAAGCCAGGCAAATGATACAATCGATCTTGAGGTGATAGGCACGAGCGGCTTTAAGCCTGAGACGATCTCCAACGGCACTATAACCATTGCTGCAAGCGATAAAGGGGAAAAGAGCCCTAGTCTGGGCTTTTTAGCCAGCCTAATAGCCTTGGCTGCAGGAGCCTATGCCAGGCGCAGGAGATAGTCCATTTTTTGAAACGATCTGCAAGATACAATTTAGCAACCATCAAGAGGGTACGTATGCCTTACCATCTCGTGCTGCCTTCTTTATCGCTCTTCCCAGGGCAGTGCTCATGGCCTCAATACGGCTCCGATCGTCGCCTCCTTCTGCGGAAATGGCCAGATTGAACTTGCCGTTGTAGGCCAGGGCGCGCAGGAAGTGGCTGAAGTTCTCCAGGCTCATGCCGCCCAGGTCCTGGCACTGCAAAGCGAAATCGCCCTGATAGCCCGGCTCGCCGAAGCGCACGGCTGCCGTGGCCACAGACTGGCCGGATGGAACCATTGAGCTTCCTATGCCGCTTTTTACCGCCTGGGCTAAAGTGCTGCCCAGAGTGATGGCTGTATCTTCAGTGGTGTGATGGTCGCCCGTCTCCAGATCGCCCCTGGCCTTGATCGTCAGATCAAATCCCGCGCCTCTGGCTATGGCCGAGAGGATCTCATCCATGAGCTCGATTCCCGTATCGACCTGGATAATGCCCTTACCCTCGGTCTTGAGAATGATTTCAATGCATGTCTCTTTTGTCTCTCTTTTTCTCGATGCCGACATGGCTTTTATCTCCTTGTTTTTCATTCTTAAGCTAAGCGATTGGAGGCCGTTTTCTTTTTCATGACTCCTTTATTCAAGCTCTTCATGACATCTGGATAACTGATGCCCACATCTCATAAAAACGATGGGCCTATCAATGATCGGTATTCTGACTGATTCGTGGATAAGTTTTTATGCTATAATGAATAACAAAATCAACATTGAGAATTATGCAACAAGAAATTAATATGGATAAAGCCATAGAATTAGCTAGAAATTATTTCAGCAAGCTTTATCGAGAGGAAGAATATTCCAAAGCAACGGGTTTAACCATTCCGAATTTGATAGGGTTTAATACAATAAGTGCTACAGAGGAGGACGGGCTTTACATTATCAAGTGTGAAGTTAAGGATAGCTATTTCTCACCAATTAAATATGTGTATACTCTTAAGATAAATAAAATGGGTGAGCTAAAAGAGCTCAAGAGAGAATGAGCGGAGATTTGCTAAGATATAAATTATTGCTCTTGGATACAGGTCCGCTTCTTCTCTATTTAGTTGGGTCTTATAATAATAAGTATTTGTCATTCATAAATTATAATTCTCAAGATCATGCGTTGCTTGTTGATTTTTTGAAATATAGAGAGATTGTCGTTACACCTCAGGTGCTGGCTGAAGTATCAAATCTGGCCAATAAGCGGCTAAAAGAAGCTAATTTTTCAAATTTTTTCATCAATTCTATTAATATTCTTATGAATGCTCGCGAAGACTACATAGAAAAAGATAAAATCTTGAAAAGAACTAATGAAGTTGCTAAATTTGGCATAACTGACACATCCTTAATCGAAGCTTCTGCAAGAGATAACAGCCGACTGCTATTGACTTCAGATGAAAAATTGTTTTATTACTGCTCCGGAAACGATATCCCTGCCATTCATTTGAATTCTTTGAAAAACCTGATATAATATTATTCAGATAACCTAGCGTACATTCTTTCCACCACGACCATCGGTGACACCGAGTTCATATCCAGCCCCAGCTCCTCCGGACCCAGGCCCAAAGCGATGCCCGCCAGTTGCGTCACATAGAGCACAGGAATACCGATCCTCACCCCGTGCTTTTGCTCCAGCACCTGTTGCTTGGCATCGAGCATGAGGTGGCAGAGCGGGCATACTGTGACGATGACCTCCGCTCCGGCCCTTTTTGCCTCCGATAGAATCTTAAAGGCGATATCTTCCGCCGCCTTTTCCTGGGGCATGAATATGGGTCCGCCGCAACAGATGGTCATGAGACGGAAGTCCACCGGCTCTGCCTGTAGCCTCTTGATCAGTTTCTCCAGAATGATGGGAAACTCCGGGCTGTACAGGCCCGCCGGGCGCGTGAGCAGGCATCCATAGTAGGGGGCGACCTTCAGCTCCTTGAGAGGCACAACGATGCGTTCATCGTTCTCGGCAAGAGCCTCCAAAATGACGTCCAGAGCATGGCGAATCCTCGCGCCGCTGTACTTCTTGTCCAGAACGGCGTTCACCTTTTCCAGGGTCTCATGCTCCTCCAGCCGCTGCGCTGCCGCCCTCAAATTGCTGTAGCAGATGGAGCAGGCTGTCATGATTGGCAGGTCGGTCTGGGCCATGTTGCGAGCGGCAAGGCCCGCGGCCACCAGTTCATTGGAGACGTGCGTTGCCCCGCAGCAGTTCCAGTCATCAAGCTCTTCCAGCTCAATTCCCAGAGCCCCGCAGACAGCCCTGGTGGATGCATCCATCTCCTTTCCCGTCGATTTGGAAACGCAGCCCGGATAGTAAGCCAGCTTCATTTCGAGAGCTCCTCTACGATTCTCTTGACCTCATCTCGGCCCTTGATTTTTTCAATCTTAAGGTCGATCTTGCCCTTGGGCAAAAGCTCCAGGCCCATCTGCATGGACTGCACCGCCCCCTGGGGAAAGACGAGCAGGAACTCAGCCGTTAGAGCCAGCTCGGCGATCCGGCCGTAGTCCTTGATCTGCTTTAAGAAGAACTGCTCGTAAGCGGCGTCCTTGCTCCGCAAACCCTCCCGCTCAGCCATGTCTTTTAGAGCCGATACCACGGCCTTGGGCCGGATGCCCCGCGGGCAGCGTACAGTGCAAAGAAGGCAGGAGGTACACAGCCATAGAGTCTCATTGTGCAAAGCCTCCTCCTTTTTGCCTTCCAGGCAGAATTTGATCAACCTCCGGATGCTGGGGTTCATGAGAAACGCCGTGGGGCAACTGGCTGAGCAGGTGCCGCACTGAATGCAGGTCAATACCTCCGCCCCTGCCAGGCGCAGCACCTCTTGCTTGAACCGTTCATCTCCAGCCATTTTCACACCGCCCTTCCGGTTGTATTATCCGTGATTGTATTAGCAGTCGCCGCTCTCTTTGCCTCATCTTTGTGCAGCCGCTCTACGATCTTCCGGCTGGCCTCTTCGGCCGGCTCCCTCTCGAAAATTTGCCGAACTTTTGGCTTTCTCAGCAGGGACTCCAGTGGCGATAGGGCCTCATTCACCAGACGTCGCAACTCGGGATCTACCAACGGCTTCTCGGGCGCTTGCAGGGGCTGACGTTCTATCTCCGGCGGAGAGACGGCTCCGCTCACATCCGGGCGCAGCCGCTCCCCGGTCTTTATGGCGGAGATGGCCTGCTTCCATTCCTCGGCCCAGGGTGTCTCCTTTATCTCCGTGTGCCTGACATCGGAACGCTCGACCTGGATGGCTGAGACGGGACAGGCTTTCTCGCATGCCCCGCAAAAGATGCACTGCTCCTTGACCGGCGCCGCTTTGCCGCGCTCGTCCACATACCAGCACTTGGCCGGGCAGACGTTGAAGCAGGCCTGGCAGCCCAGGGGATCGCAGCGCACCATGTTCTTCTCCACCAGCTTAATCTCGCCCTGGAAGGGTTTTTTTATGTCCATGGCCTCGTAGGGACAGACCAGGGCACACCGGCCGCAGCCGATGCACAGGTCCTGATCGATCTCGATCTTGCCCGTGAACTCTTTTTCGCCCTGCGGCGCTTCTAAGGGCTCGCCCTCTACTTTTATCGCCTCCTCTGGGCAAAGTGGCACGCATAGGCCGCAATAGTCGCAAAGCTCCTCGTCCACCAGGAGCTGCTCATAGGGCACCAGATTGCGGGGATCTTTCTCTTTCTCGCCCTTGTCCAGCAGCAGAAAAGCCTTGCAGAATTTGGCGCAGCGGCCGCAGAGGTTGCACTTCTCGGCATCGACTGCGATATTGCCTTTTATCTCGGAGCGCAGGGGGCCATAGTCCTCGCGAGTTTTATTGAATGTGACTTTTATGGCCTTGGTGGGGCAGACAGGCTCGCAGAGCAGGCAGGGCAGGCACTTAACGTTAGGCAGGGCCTCTGCCAAAAGCCGGGGATACTGCTCCTGCTGCATGAAATCCACAACAACTTCAGTCGCGTCTGTCATGCATGGACCTCGATTGCTTCTGTCAACTCTTGGGCGGATCTTTTTTCTCGCACAGTCATCCTGAAAGCCTTCGTAGGACAGAAATTAACGCACATGCCGCAAAAGGCGCAGGCATCCAGATCGATGAGCACGGGCGGCGCGTCCAGCCCTTTGGCTATCTCCTGCAAGGGACCCTCCTGCAGGGCTTTTTTCGGGCAGAGGGCCACACAGATGGAGCAGCCGGCGCACTTTTTGTAATCGTAATCGAGGACTATTTCTCTCTCTTTGGTCTTCTGTTTGGCCAGAATGTGAGTGCCTTCTGCATCCATATCTTTCTCAATTTCCATCATGGAAGTGCAGTCTCCTCATTCTTCACCTCAGACAGTCCCTTTTTCAGCTCCGTTCCAATGGGGCCCATGGCCTTCAGCTCGCCTATGAAATCCCTGATATCCTTGGCGAAAATCTCGCCCTCGCTGGCTGCACACCAGACGATCTTGACTCTTCCCGGATCAAGGCCTATCTTTTCCAGGACGCCTTTAAGCACATTCACCCTCTGCAGGGCCTGATAGTTGCCATCCCTGTAGTGGCATTCGCCTATGCGGCATCCGGCTATGAGCACACCGTCCGCACCCCGGCGCAGAGCCTCCAGGACGAAGCTTGGGTCCACGCGCGCCGAGCACATCACCCGGATGTTGCGAGCGTTGGTCGGGTACTGGATACGCGAGGTTCCTGCCAGGTCGGCCGCCCCGTAGCTGCACCAATTGCACAGGAAGGCCACAATGAGGGGAAACTCTCTCTTCTCCTCTGTCGCGGCCTGCACCTGGGCGATGATCTGCTCGTCTGAGAAGAAGCGCATGTTGATGGCGTCAGCCGGACAGGCGGCAGCGCAGGAGCCGCAACCTTTGCAAGCAGCCTCATCCACGTAGGCCGGGCTTTTCACGGCTATGGCCTTCTTGGGACAGAGATCGACGCATAGCTTGCACTTGATGCACTTTTCCGGATCCACATAAGCCGAGGTGGGCTCAAGCTCCAGCACGCCTTTATGTAGCAGCTTGACTGCCTTGGACGCTGCGGCGCTGCCCTGGGCGATGGAGATGGGAATCTCTTTGGGACCGGAGGCGCAACCGGCGATGAAGACTCCGTCGATGTGCGCCTCCACCGGCCTCATCTTGGGATGGGCGATCTCAAAGAACCCGTCCGGTCTTCGGGAGAGTCCCAGCAGATTGCCCAAAACGTCTGCTTTCTCATCGGGCTCCAATCCCACGGAGAGGACAGCCAGATCGTGCTTCACCTTCTTCATCTCGCCTGTCTGGGTGTCCTCAAAGATGAGGAAGAGCTCGCCCTCCACCTCGTCGATGCAAGAGACGCGGGAGCGCACAAAGTTGATGCCCAGCTTCTGAGCCCGCACGTAGAATTCTTCGTATCCTTCCCCGCAGGCCCTGATATCGATGTAGTAGATGGTGATATCAGTATGCGGATACTTCTCCTTGACCAGTTGCGCATTCTTGAGCGAGGCCATGCAGCAGATGCGAGAGCAGTAGAGGTTTCCGACAGTTGAATCGCGCGAGCCGACACACTGCAGGAAGGCTACCCTCTCGGCTATCTTGCCTGTGCTGGGCTGCACCACATCGCCCTTGGTCGGCCCGGAGGCGTTGAGCATCCTCTCCATCTGCAAGGTGGTGATCACATCCCTGTACCTGCCAAAGCCGTACTCCTCCTTTCGGGTGGCATCGAAGGGCTGCCAGCCCGTGGCCACGATGATGGCGCCCACATTCAGCTTGAAATCCTGGGGCTCCTGGTCGAGCTTTACGGCCTGGGCCGGGCAGGCCTCCACGCAGCGAGCGCAGCCTATGCAGGCCTTGGGATCGACGCAGGCCACCAGGGGCACGGCCTGGGGGTAGGGAATGTAAATGGCCTTTCTCTTGCCGATGCCAAAGTCGTACTCGCTGGGAACCTCCACCGGGCAGACGCCGGCGCACTCGTTGATGCAGCCCTTGCAAAGCTTCTCGTCTACATAGCGGGCCCGGCGAACGCCGGAGACGGTGAAGTTGCCAACGCTTCCCTCCACGCCCAGGACCTCAGCGTAGGTGATGAGAGTAATATCGGGATGGTTGTAGACCTCGGACATCTTGGGCCCCAGGACGCAGATGGAGCAGTCGTTGGTAGGAAAGACGTCGGTGAGAAGAGCCATGTAGCCGCCAATGGTAGGTCGCCGCTCCACTAAGAAAACGTGCAGGCCGGAGTCGGCCAGATCCAGCGCCGCGGCAATTCCGGCCACGCCTCCTCCCACGACCAGCACGTTTTTGCTGACGGGTATGCTCTCCGGCTCCAGCGGCTTTAGAAGCGCCGCTTTGGCCACGGCCATTGCTATGAGGTCCTTGGCCTTCTCCGTGGCCATGGCCGGCTGCTCCATGTGCACCCAGGAGCACTGCTCCCGGATGTTGGCCATCTCCAGCATGTAGGGGTTCAGGCCCGCTTTGCTGATGGCCCTGCGGAAGGTGGGCTCGTGCAGACGGGGCGAGCAGGCGGCCACCACGACGCGATCAAGCTTAAGCTCTGCAATATCTTTTTGGATCTGCTCCTGGCCGATATCGGAGCAGGAGAACTGCAGATCGCGAGCAACGGCCACATCGGGCAGCTTTTCGGCAAAGCTCTTCAGCTCCTCCATGTTCAAGACGCCGGCGATGTTCAGGCCGCAGTGACAGACGTAAACACCAATGGGCATGAGACTTCAGAGGTATGAACGCTTTAAGTCACTTAAAGTTATGCCATTGAGATTGTTACTTTAAAGGCAGCAATAAATAACCTATCTTTGGGCCATGGCTCGATTTAGCTGAGCAATAGCCAAAAGATATTTCTACTTTGCAATGCTCATAAGGGATATGCTAACCAAGGTTATAATAATATTTTTAGTAATAGTTATAATAAATAATGTTTTCAGATACAACCTGGCAGATAACCGAGATGAGCTGTGATGAGGCAATATGTTCGGCTGGCTCTCCTCATCGGGATTGCAGCTACAATCCTTTCGCCAGGCGCTTGCACAGACAACTCCTCGGAGGAGCGGAGCCTGAAAGCCGGAGACTTCCTAAACTTATCCCAAGAAATTATTAACTCATCCTCTTCTGAGATGCCTTCTGAGCTCGCAAATGAACTGAATGAATCGGCAGTAGAGCTTTCCCTTCGCATTGTGGAGAAAGCCCTGGAGCTGGACGGGAATCTATCCGAGGCATGGGCGCAAAAAGGGAAGCTTCTATATTTGTCGGAGAGATACGAAGAAGCCATAGAGTGCTATGATAGAGTGCTCGATGAAGATCCTACGCGCCAGGACATTTGGATGATGGAGGGCGATGCTATAATGAAGATTGCTGATAAAAACCATGAGCTGGAGAGATGGGATGAGGCCATAAATTGTTATAATATGGTGTTATCCTGCTGTCGGAATCTAAAGCACATGGGGATTTCAGATAGCGAAATCAAGAAGCAAGAAGGACTAGCCTGGTTAAAAATGGGGCAGGGTTATTACTGGAAGGCTGACAGAAATTCTTGGAAGGCATATGAAAATAATAACAAGATATACGAAAATTACCAAAAAGATAACGGAAAGGCAATATCATGCTACTTGGAGGCCGTCGAAATCTTCAGCAATTTAAACTCTTCGGAAGCGGATGAGCTTAACTTAGTGGATTCCTGGATGGGTTTGAGCAACTCATTAAAGGATATAGGCCGATATGATGAGGCCATATCCTGTTACGATATAATTATCTCTGATTTTAATACAAGTACTTATCTTGAGCATGTCCATAATGCCTGGATGAATAAGGGAATATCCGAACTTAAAATCGCCGAGAACCAAAACGGTAAAGATAGAGAAAATGCACTTCTCCAAGCGGAAAAATGCTTTGCAAAATGCTTAGAGATCGATCAAGATGATTGGCAGGCCCATTTCGGTCGGTGGGCTGCACTGCGTTCCTTTGATAAGCAGGAAGCTGATGCCGCCTTTGACAATGTTATTAATATAACTGGGGGAACTAGGATTCCTACCTTAAGTGATTTGATGGATTTTTTGCAGAAACTTTTCCCAAGAGCAACGGGGGTTTTGGGATATGCCTCAGGAAATTGAGCAGCCAGAAGGGGTCCCCTTCTGCCCTGCTTCGAATGTAATGGATTTTCAGGGAGTAAAAGGCAATAAGCACCGTCTGATTTTGTACCGCTTTTTCCCTCTTGGCCTTACCGCTGGAGCGGTTATTGGGGGCTTGTGGGATGGATTTGATGATTTTTATACCACGTTCTATATCACTTTTATTGCAGCAACGCTCTTCACAATATGGCTATTCAAGGAGATGATGAATGAGATTCCCTCAACCATGAATATTCTCTGGGGTCGGGGAATACTGGCGAAAAACCGCTCTCCTTCCGAGAATTCCTCTGGGGAGGATGTCTCGACCCAAGCTTCCCCAGAGGAATTCTTAAGATTCATGAAGGAATTAGAGATGTCTTTTAATAGCCGCAGGTATCAGATTCTTTTTGGCCTTATCTTTGCGGTCATTCTGCTCAGCGGATCTGCGTATGAAATTAACTCATGGATGGAGCCGGACATCTCCAAAGACCTGCTTTTCAATGCAGGTGGCTGGGAGACGCTTCTAGGGGCCGCATATCTTTACATAAGCGTTTACATAACCTATTGCTTAGCTAATCCTCTAGACCTTTTAATCGGCTTTGTTGTCGGGCCATTAGTAGGATTCTTGCTAGGGCTCATTGCCTGGCGGATGATGGCTATTGGCCTGCAGATTTCGAGGTTGGACAAGAAATTCGACCTGACTCCCCGACTGAAGGACCCGGACAAATGCGGCGGACTGGAGCCTTTGGGCAATTTATGCCTGTACAATGCCAAGATCCTGGGTGTCTGGGGCGCTTTTCTTGTTCTCTGGATAATCCTGGGGCCGAACTATGATGCCATCTCTTTCTATGTGCCCCTCCTCAAATACCTGCTGGCTCTACCCTTTTTGCTGGCTCTAGCCAGCTTCTTTTTTCCTCTCTGGGGGGTCCATATTGCCATGTTGGAGAAGAAGGTGCTGTGTTGCATAATCTATTTATCGTTAGAAAAATAAATACCATATCATGACATATGAAGACAATAGAGATTGGCCCAAATATAATGAGATTCTGGTGAAAAGAGGTGAATTCTATCTCGATATGAACTGTGTTAATA
>JAPKYA010000108.1 GCA_026394565.1 Methanothrix sp. | reverse complement strand
GGCAATTGTCCGATGACGAGATGCTCTATGGACCTAATTTATCTTAACGGAAAGTTTGTTCCGGCGGAACAGGCTGCGGTTTCGGTCTTCGATCACGGATTTCTCTATGGAGACGGAGTCTTCGAGGGCATAAGAGCCTATGAAGGGCGCGTCTTCCGGCTCGAGGACCATGTCAAAAGGCTCTTCGACTCAGCTCAAGCCATCTTGCTCTGCGTTCCTATGAGCCAGGAGGAGATGTGTGAGGCAATCCTGGAGACGCTGAGGAAGAATAACCTGCGTGATGCTTATATCCGGCCCATTGTCACCCGAGGCTTCGGAGACCTGGGCCTTGATCCCAATAAGTGCAGTATGGCTACGGTCATAATCATTGCCGTTGCCTGGGGGGCAATGTACGGAGACCTTTACGAGGTCGGCCTCACGGCAGTGAGCGTCGCTGTGCGCAGAAACTCGCCGGACAGCCTGCCGCCCAATATCAAGAGCCTCAACTATCTGAACAATATCCTGGCAAAGATTGAGGCCAATATCAAAGGCGGCAATGAGGCCATCATCCTCGATTCCCGGGGATTGCTGTCTGAGGGAAGCGGAGACAATATATTCATCATTAAAAATGGAAAGATCTACACGCCCTTTACCGTAAACAACCTCAAGGGCATAACCAGGGAAGCTGTCATGGAGCTGGCTTTGGCCCGTGGCTACGATCTCCGGGAAAGGGATTTGGGCCTGTTTGACCTTTACACAGCAGACGAGGTCTTCGTTACAGGCACAGCAGCGGAGGTTGCCCCCGTCACCAAGGTCGACGGCAGAGTCGTAGGCGACGGCAAGCCCGGAACGGTCACAAAGGACCTCATGGCAGCCTTCAAAGAGCTGGCCATGACCACGGGAACAACTATATTCAGATAAGCTGAAGGCTCGAGGGATTTTCCCCTCATTTAGTATTTTTTGAATATTATTCCAGTATCCGAACAAAAATGCTTCTCCGTCTGGGCCCATCCAATTCGAAGAAGAGTATCCTCTGCCACGTTCCCATAACCAGTCTCCTCCCCTCAACGGGAATTATAACGTTATTTCCCATCAGGGTTGCCTGCAAATGAGCATGAGCATTGCCGTCACCCCGATCATGCTGGTAGCCTGCACCACGGGGAGCAATTCTCTGCAGAAGGTTCAAGATATCTTTTATCAATGCGCTGTCCGCTTCATTTACGGTTAATCCGGTTGTTGTATGAAGGGAATAGACCAGGCAGATGCCGTTTTCTACGCCGCTCTCTTGCATAGTCCGCTCTACGTGATCTGTGATATCAACAACGTCCACTGGTTTCTCTGTTTCAATCTCGATCATAGATTTTAAGGGGAGGATCCGGGTCTATTCATCTTGAGGGGATGGATGACTTAAAATCGCTTAAGAAATCCCGGATCCAAATATAACTTATCGCTGATCATATATAAATTTTGCTGTATAACGCTTTGAGAATTTCATGTGAGAGAATTTTATCATTATGCTTTGCAAGCGGATTGAAAAAGGAAAAAGATAAAACTATATCATTACATAAAAATATCTGTGATTTTTTCTAACAGATGTTTCTGATTTCACTGACTTTGTTAACTATCGAAGATTAAATGCTCATGCAGATTTTCTCCCCCTTCATCCGATACGATGATGAAAACTTTTAAATGAAATTGAATAAATTCAAATTAACAAATAAAAACAGTGAAACGACGGCGGCGCACCCCGATGCAAGCATCGGGATATTGAGATAAAGATAAAATAAAGAATTTAAAAATGAAAATGATTAAATGAAGAAAATTTGATGAAAAAGATTTAATGATTAACCATTAATTAATATTATTAGATTATAATAATTTACTAAAAATTTGCACATGGTAATGAAAAAGAAAGACGTGATGCTGCAAAGAAAGTGAGGATAGGTCAAACAGGGCGGCCAGATAACGCATATCCTCGACAGGGCTTTTTTAAGCGCTACGGCCGGCCGCTCTTGCACGAGCGCTCGGGCTACGGGCTCAACCTCGCTCTGGCAGGCAGTGCAAAACACCTCTGCTAAGATAAATGGCTGACGATACTACCACCACCTACACAGAGTGCACGTAAGAAGGAATGCTACGAATACTAAAAATTTTAACGGCTTACGATAAGTATTTAAGAGTGCAGCTTGAGACATTACGGTATCGGCGTCAAGAAAAGGAATACCGCCCGTGATATCTAAAAGAAGAGTGGGCACAATTGCTGGACGCCAGGAGATTAGATAGTGAGATATGGACTTTACAGGGCGACACGCCCGAAGGTAACTGGTGCGGCCGATGAGCGCTTAGCAGAGCAACCAAGTGACCTTTCCAATATGAACCGTAAAATCGAGTTATCTTCCACAGCACAAGACGATGATATGCCCGCCCAAAAAGGGAAACCAACCCGCGAAGAATGGGACAGATTATCAAAAATAGAACAATGGGAGCTAATTAAGAACATGGATCTGAAAGAAGCGACAGAGGGCATGAGTGAAAGCGAACGCACCCGCTACATTGAAAACCTCCGGAAGGTAAGCAATGCAGTTGATAGGGGAGCAGGATACAGAATTTTGCACTATGTAACAATTTCCGGTTACATTAACCGCCCAAATTCAATTTTGTTTTAACTTCACTTCAGCCTGTGATATGTAATGCCTGTAACCTAAACTCTATTTTTTTGATGCCCTTTTAAAAATGAAAAGAGATAGACTGCCGGTTTTCTAGCAATCTATGCCGTCGCAAACAGGCCGATCTCTTTCGGGCACGGGATTCTCATGGAACTTGATGGTCTTCTCCGCCTCGAATGTTCCGGAGAACAGCTCGTGGGCGTTGATGTCCTTGTAGAATATCTTGTGCCATGTAGCATCCGTTCCCCATGTGCCGTTGAAGGTATTCTTGGTCTCAAGGCCGATCACGTGGGCCGGATTATCGCCCATGAGGGCAGCCACTCGGGCTGTGTCCCTTCCCGCATTCTTGAGCTCTTTAATGAGCTGCTCAGGAGTTATGGTGTGTGTGGTCTGTGCCATGTACTGGGCATATTCCTGTGGATAGTACAATGCCAGAAGCTGCAAGTAGTCCCGGTTGACAGGCATTGTCGGCTCCTGGGGATTATAAGGCGTGGTTGAGACAAAGAACGAGGTCTGATCCTTCTCCATCTCATAGACTGAGAAACCCTCCTGGATCTTCGCGCCTATGCCGCCGTAAAACGCCTTGGAATTCAGGGACTTGATGCCGTTCAAAGGCGTGTCCTTGCTGGCGTAAGTGAGCTTGGTCTGCTCAAATAGATTAAGCTGCGACTCATTTCCACCGTTGACCGAGGAAATATTCCTCTTCAACTTATCGGAATTCTGCGAGTAGGCATGCTCCTGGTCAAGCTCAAAATCGCCGTCTCCGGCCATGTTGTTGAAGTACTCCAGAGCGATCTTCTTATCGACTATCGAGGTACTGACATCGATAACGCCGTTTCCGGATACCTTCTGTGCTTCACAAAACTGTTCGTACTGTACTGGCGGAATCAATGGTGGGTTCGCCAATGCGATACAACAGCACAGCAATAATACTAAAGCTGCCGCTATTACTACTCCCTTCATTCTAATTCACCCCTATACTCTATTGAGTATACGAATAATTTGCCTTGATGGGATATAAACATATCGAAAGCAATTATCATATGGATATTCGAGAGAATGATTGTAGTTGTAATAGAGATAGTAGTATTGGAAACAAAATTAAACTCCGTAAAAATAACGCTAATGGCATCAGTCTTAATCCGATAGCAACTACACATATCATTACAAAATAATCTTTATGTCTATTCGCGAAGATATCCACAATCCACATAATATTAGTATTAAGAAATTGAATTTTCTAATATTAAGACAAAAATAAGACGTTAACGATTAATCTCATTTATTGCTAAATATCTGCTGCCTAAATAATTCTGCCAATGGGACAGAAAGCCCGTTTGATCGCGGAATTTGCTCGAATTATTCTTATATATTTTTAAATGGTTTATTACAATATAAATTAATTAGTATATCCTGAATGCATAAGTTTTTAAGGTTACTGAGCATATTAGTTGCAAAAGAGGTGTTATTGTGAATAATAGAATATCGATATGCATTCTGCTATGCCTGGCGATACTCGCATCCGGCCAGGCTGCAGCGCAGCAGACATACGGAACGAAGGTGCGATCTGGGGATTCAGATGTGGGGCTTCCGCTATCGACGTTTTCCGCATTTGTCGGTCTCCCAGCTCAAAGTAATACATATGTTTCCTACTGGGATATAAATGCCAATAATGTGTATGATGATCAGGATGTCGCCTATCTTCAATTTGGTAGCGCAGCTGTAGTCGGTTCAAGATTTGTTCAGGCAAATGATATTCGCCTGACCGGATGGGGGAGCTATCTCGCAGGATCTTATGTGAAGCCCGCTGATACCGACATGGGTCAGCCGCTTATTGTGGCACCACCAAACCTACCATCCGCGGGTTTTGTTAACTTTTATTATCTGAATGTAGCAGGAAGCGCAGGATATGACCTAGGAGACCCTGTATATCTGAAGGTCCTATCACCGGCCCTCTCCGTAGGTGTTGGCACGAATGATATCAGAATAACTGCAAATGCAGGCTTCCCTGCAGGCTCAAAGGTATCTCTCAGCGATAGTGACGCAGGAAAACAATTGACGTTATTCAAGACAATACCGGTGTTCCCAGCAGCTACTCAGAATAATGGCGGCCCGTTCCCTGCACCAGGACGAACCCCGATTGCTCAGCTTGCGTTCTACAATGCAAACGGCAATACTAATCCAGCAGGATTTCCAATTTACGATGATGGAGATGTGGTGTATTTTGATATTGAACCAGGCACCGCCTTCATAAATCCAATAGTCTCGCCTAACGACATACGTCTATACTAAAGTCTCCAGAATTATTTTTTCTCTTTTTAAAACCAGCATAGTCAGATATACCCGAAAATTTTCATTAGAGTATGCATGAATTTATCTAGCTAACAATCATGATGTTTATTGAGATTTCCCATGATAAATAACCCTTCAACCGAAAAAGATGAATCACCATCCAATCGCCTCCTCTCCGAAAAAAGCCCCTACCTCCTCCAGCACGCCCACAATCCAGTGCACTGGTACCCCTGGGGCGAAGAAGCCTTCCAGGCCGCCGCCAGGGAGGACAAGCCCGTCTTCCTCTCAGTGGGCTACTCCACCTGCCATTGGTGCCATGTCATGGCCCACGAGTCCTTTGAGGACCAGGCCGTTGCCGCCCTCATGAACCAGGCCTTCATCTGCATAAAGGTGGATCGGGAGGAGAGGCCGGACATAGACCAGATGTACATGAGCGCGGCCCAGGCCATGACCGGCAGAGGCGGCTGGCCTCTTACTATTATTATGACCCCTGAGAAAAAGCCCTTCTTCGCCGCCACCTACATCCCCAAGACCGGGCGCTATGGCCAGGCTGGAATGATGGAGATCATCCCCAGGATCAAAGAGCTCTGGGACAAAAACCGAAATGAGCTTTTAGGCTCGGCTGACAAGATTTTGGACTATCTCAAGCAGACACAGAGCCAGCCATCTGCCCAGGCCGCTGATCCGGACGGCGCATTCCTTGAAAGGGGATACGCGGCCCTGGCCTCCATTTTCGATCCCCAAAACGGGGGCTTCGGCACGGCCCCCAAGTTTCCCACACCTCACAACCTCTTCTTCCTCCTGCGCTACTGGCATCGAACCGGTGAGGCGAGTGCTCTGCAGATGGTGGAGGCCACACTGCAGGCCATGCGCCTGGGCGGGATCTACGATCACGTGGGAAACGGATTTCATAGATACTCCACGGACGCACAGTGGCTTGTTCCTCATTTCGAGAAGATGCTCTACGACCAGGCGCTGATGGCCATAGCCTACACAGAGACCTACCAGGCCACAGGAAAGGAGGAGTACGCCAGAACGGCACGCGAAATCCTGGATTATGTTCTGCGGGATATGACCTCCCCCCAGGGAGGCTTTTTCTCAGCGGAAGACGCAGACAGCGAGGGAGAGGAGGGCAAGTTCTACGTCTGGAGGGCAGAGGAGCTGAAAGAGACTCTGGATAAAGAGGAGTTCAAGCTCTTCATCCGGCTCTTCGATGTACATGAAAGCGGAAACTTCGAGAAAGGGGGAAACATCCTGCGCCAAAGGTCAGCTCTTGTCGATGTCGCATCCGTCCTGAAGATAGGAGAGCAGGACCTTTATGAGCGGCGAGAGAAGATAAGAGCAAAGCTCTTTCTTGCCAGGGAGGAGAGAGTGCATCCCTTTAAGGACGACAAGATTCTCACCGACTGGAATGGATTGATGATCGCGGCCCTGGCGAAAGCCGCGCAGGCCCTGCATGAGGCAAAGTATGCAACGGCGGCAATAAAGGCGGCCGATTTTATCCTGAAGGAGATGCAGACCGAGGAGGGCAGGCTGCTGCATCGCTACCGGGGAGAGGCAGGAATTCCTGCCAATCTGGATGATTATGCCTTCCTGATCTGGGGCTTGATCGATCTTTACGAGGCGGTCTTTGATGTCAAGTACCTGAAGGCGGCTTTGCAGCTAAACCAGGCCATGATGCGGCATTTTTGGGATAAGGATCAATGCGGCTTCTTCTTTTCTGCAGACGATGGCGATGCCCTGCTGCTGCGCAGAAAGGAGTATTATGATGGAGCGATTCCCTCGGGAAATTCCATTGCCTTGCTTTGCCTCCTCCGGCTCATGCACCTCTCCGGACAGGCCGAACTGGAAGAGAAGGCCTGGGATCAGGCGCGCGGCTTCGCTGAAGCAGGCGAGCAGCCCCTGGGCCACTCCATGCTGCTTTGCTCCCTGGACTATGCTCTCGGGCCGGCATCCGAGATCGCTCTGCTGGGATGCTGTGAGGATGCAGGCATAATTGAGATGCTGCAAGCCTTACGATCTCGCTATATGCCGAACAAATCCGTCGTCCTGGTATGCGGAGAAGAGATCGGAGAGATTGCGCCATTCACAAAAAATTTGGCCCAGGTGGATGGAAAGGCGACGGCCTACGTCTGCACTGATCATGTCTGCAGTCTTCCCGCTACAAGCCCGGAAAAGATGATGTTGCTATTCGCGTAGATCCGACAATGATAAATACTACCAGCTCGGTAGTAAGCCCTGAGGAGATCCAAATTTCTGAGAATGAAATGGCATCCGATCTGGACCGGCACCGTAGTCTAATCAAATACCGTAGGGTATCCTACGCAGAAAAAACAACAGACAGGTCTATTTTATCACACGCAGGTCATGCGGTGATGCTTTAATGAACAAACGAAGGGAGCATATTCCTAAAAAAGATATCATGTACACTTTAAAGGAAGATGACTCTCAATATATTGTAAATGAGAGTTATTTCTACAAGACTGAGCCGTACTACACCATTGTCAAAAACGAGAATGAAGGCATTAAAACCACACCCAACAGCAGTGATGTGCTTGATGCTTATATCGTTCCCATCTGTCTGGAGAAAGCGAAACTGGCAGGCATACCGGTCTCTGAATGGATAATATCCAATCAGTATGTTTCGCTCCCGGCCATAGTCTACGGCTTGAACTATTTCTCTACGCCGTCCGACTACTTCCTGATCAGCAACCTGGAAGAAGCGAAGAAGGTCATCAAGCATGTAACCAACCGGGGCAGGTATCCCTTCTGCTATCAGAAGATAAGCGACACCTCATCCGTGGCGAAATGCGTATCCATCTTCGGCAAGACAATAAATTGCTGCGAAAAGGCAAAGTCTCTGGCGGAGAAGATCTATGAGGTTTTCAGGCTGCCGTTAGTGGAGATAGTACTGGTCAAGGATGAGTCGGGCTGCCGGCTATCTTCCCTGGCTCCGGTGAAGTATTCACAATTATCTAAGGATGAAACGGAAATGTTACAGGACCTTCTGGACAAGAGGGTGAGACGCTTTGAGTAAACTAGGCATCTTCGTCAATCGACAGACGTTAAGCAGCTCTGAACAGCTCACGGCCGTGGTAAAATGCCGGGATGTGGCTGAGAGCATGGGCCACACTGCCGAGTTCATCTTCCCAGTAGATATCAAGAAAATACCCAGACTGGATGCGCTCTTCATTCGCGCCAACACCGATCCCATGAACATCACCTATGTGGCGGCCAGGATGGCGCAAATGTACGGCATACCGGTGATAGACGATCCAGGCTCCATCCAGATCTGCGCCGACAAAATCAACATGTACATGCACCTCATGAAGAAGAATGTCTCCATGCCCAGGACGAAATTTCTTAAGAAGAAGGAGCTGGATGAGACTCTGGCCGCCCAGCTCTTCGAGGAGCTGGGCACGCCTCTGGTGCTAAAAGAGCCATCCACGTCCTTCTCGGTCCGGGTGGAGAAGGTTTCATCCGTAAGCGAGCTATTGAAGATCGCCAGGAGATTCTTCAAGCTCTCCGACTGGATTGTGGTGCAGGAGTACATCGAGAGCAGGTTTGACTGGAGAGTGGGTGTCATCAACGGGAAGTTGCTCTATGCCTGTCGCTACATCATCCCCTCGGAGACCTTCAAGATCCAGGCCTCAGTTAACGGCCACATCGTCTATTGTGATGTGGAGAGCGTGCCTGCCGATCAGATCCCGCCTGAGGTCATTGAGCTGGGACGCGAGGCAGGCAATGCCATCGGCAAAGGAATGTATGGCGTGGACATCAAAGAGAGCAATGGAAAGCTCTATGTCATTGAGGTCAATGATAATCCCTCCCTGGATGGAGGCGAGGATGCCCATTATCCGGACATGTTCCAAAAGATCATCTCCTATTTGATGACGGGAGACGCATGCAGCTATGCCGATGAGCTTTCCGATAAGGTCTCTCGTCCGCACGGCTTTGAGGGTGAGTACGGCCTGGGAGCTGCCGCCGGCATGTCCAAGCCATCTGCCCTAGCAGAAAACGAGGTCCACTCCTACAAGATTGATTTCTAGAGAGAGATGATATTCTGATGGAAGATTACCTGTGTGACGCCATAAGCCAGGCCTGCAGCGAATGCCATCTGGATGGAGGCTGCTGCTTTGAGGCAAGACCCCCCTTAAGCCGGGAGAGAATAGACATACTGAGGAAAAACGGCGTGGCTGAGGATGCAGTGGAGTTTGCCGGATACAAGAGGCTACGCCTGAAGC
Organism: Methanothrix sp.; assembly: GCA_026394565.1. GTDB lineage: Archaea > Halobacteriota > Methanosarcinia > Methanotrichales > Methanotrichaceae > Methanothrix. The sequence continues at coordinate 11,134 of JAPKYA010000108.1, read as the reverse complement.
AGGATGGCTTTTGCGTGCTCTTTCAGAATGGAAAATGCAGCATTCACTCCATCAAGCCCGAGACCTGCGTCGCCGGACCCTTTACTTTTGATATCAAGGACAACGTCCTGCAGATTTTCCTTAAGAGAGAGAGCATCTGCCCCATGGTCCGATTTCTCAAGGCCAATCGAAAAACTTATGACGGACTATTCGAGACCTCGGTGGAGAATATCATGCATCTGGTAAACAGCATTCCCGCCGCAGAGATGGCGGAGATCCTGAAGATCGAGGAGCCGGAGACGGATCTCGTGGCGGAGATCCAGCTTTCCGACTGAGTCATGAAAAAAGCAATATTTAAGGCTCTAGCAGCTGCATCGCCCATTGGAACGGAGCACGAATATTCCATAAACGATAAAAACTACAGACCGCTGGCCATCTCCGACAAGATCATCCAGAGGATCGCCGGACAGGTGCAGCACGAGGTGGCTTTCGGAGGGATACTGGTCTCCAAGGAGCTGCAAAAGCATGCCATCGAGCTGATCCCAGCCAGGCCGGGGAGCCTCGGCTTTTTAGAAAGCAACCTTTACAGGGGCCTCTCTGAGCTGTACCGGGCCACGAATCATGAGTACGGCTTCATGGGTCTGGGAATGCATCCGCTGCTCAAATTGGATGAGACGACCTACTGGGATCATGATGAGCAGGAGTACTATCAAGCATACGACCGGCTGTTCAATATCAAGCAGCACGGCTGGCTGAACATTCAGGCTCTGCAGATCAACATTCCCTACGCCCGCAAGGATGAGCTGGTGGCTATGTTCAACAAGATTCGCTCGCTCATGCCTTATCTCGTCGCCGTGTCGGCCTCCTCGCCCATGGTGGAAGGAAAGCTCAATTCTTACATGGACAACCGGCTGGTTTATTACCGGCAAAACCAGGCTGCCATTCCTGAGATCTGCCATGACATACTGCCGGAAAAGCTGGAGAGCGTAGACGATTATGTGCACATCAACCGGCAGATCTACTCAGAATTGAAGAAATGCAAAGCCGAGATTCTCTGCCGGGAGTGGGTCAATTCCAGAGGCGTGATTGTGCGCTTTACCAGAAAGTGCCTGGAGGTCAAAGCCATCGACGAGCAGGAATGCCTGCATTCTGACATGGCGTTCTCGGCCTTCTTGCTGGCGCTGCTCAGGTCCGAGCTGGCACTGGAGGAGGATGAGAGCGCTCTTCAGGCCATGCTGGAGGATGCCATGCACCGCGGCGTAGCAGGGATGCGCCCGGAGCTGGAGAAGCTGCTCGCTCAGGCGGAGAAGAGCGCAACCATTGAGGAGAAGCGATATCTTCCGCTGGTAGCAAAACGCATTGAGCAGGGCAGCCTGGCTGAGATCATGGTGCAAAAGCTGAAGGAGACGGACGGCAGGATAGAACCGATACTGGAGCAGATGCAGTGGTGCCTGAAGGAGAACAGGCCCTATTCCGCCGAGCCGGGACGATGCGGATAGTGTATCAGAATTGAAATTTATTCATGAAACAATCTATCCAAAAAAGTTATCCATACTGAAAGTAATATACCTGCCCATGACTAAAGAGAATCAACTCCTGAAAGAGAAGAATCACGGATGCACAATATTCGTTGTGACTCCTGGCGCGAGTGCCGATGGATCGATGTTCACCGGGCATACTAACGATGGATTCGGTCCCTGCATTGTTGGGCATGAACTGGCAGATGAGGGGATCAAGCTGGTTTACGTTCCAGCTGAGGACCACCCAAAAGGCGCTAAGAGAGCGATCCACTACGATCCCAACTCAGGCTCAGACGATCAGTCCGGCGGCGGCAAGACCGACCCATCCACAGTCTCATACATCTACGAAATCGACCATACTTTCGGCTACCTGACGGGGAGCTACGGGATAATGAATGAGCACCAGCTCATGTGCTCAGAGTGCACCGACTTCGCCAAGATGCAGCCTGATTATGTTCCTGGAGAGTGCATCTTCTACAGCTCTGAGCTCTCCAATATTGCCCTGGAGAGATGTAAACGGGCCAGGGAAGCCGTTGAGATGGTGGGGAGCCTGATAGATGAATACGGGGTGTACGGCACAGGCGAGACTCTCATATTTGCAGATCCCGAGGAGGCCTGGGTTTTAGAGATGTGTGGCTGCACTCTGGAGGGATGCAAAGGCCTTTGGGTGGCCAAGAAAGTGCCGAACGGCCAGATCTTCGTGGCTTCAAACACATTCAGGATAAGAGATGTGGATACCGAAGACCCGGATATGCTCTATTCCAAAAAACTTCATGATGTAGCTCTTTCCCTGAAATGGTGGGATGGAAGCGGCATGCTCGATTGGCTGCAAACCTTCTCAACAGGGGAGTACTCACACCCCTATTATTCTCTGGCCCGCCTGTGGAGCGTTTACCGTCGCCTGGCCCCATCATGCGACTTCAGCCCCTATGTCGAGGACACATGGTCGCGCTCCTATCCCTTCTCTTTGGAGCCCGACCGGAAGCTTACGGCCAAAGACACCTTCCAGATCTTCAGGGACCATTACGAGGATACGGTCTTCGATCTGACCACAGGCATGGCAGCCGGTCCCTACGGCAACCCTTACCGTGATGACGGTCCGTTCGATTCGCATGATGCTTTCTCGGCAGGAGAGATCAGGCCGGGGGTATGGCATAGACCAGTATCAGCCATCTTTTGCAGCTACAGCTACATCACCCAGGGACGAAGGTGGCTTCCAGATCCACTGGGCGGAATATGCTGGTTTGGATTTGCCCAGCCTTCTGAGACCTGTTACATACCCATTTATGCCGGAGCCGATTCACTTCCTGTCGAACTCAACTGTGGAAAGAGGTCTCTTTTCGACAGGAACTCTGCCTGGTGGGCTTTCAATTTCACAGCCAACTGGGCAATGCTTCGTTACTGCCACATGATCGAGGACATCCAGGCAGAGCAGAGCAGGATAGAGGAAGAGGAACTATCCAGACAAACGGAGATAGAAAAGATCGCCATGGAAATCTTCGGCCTCAATAAAAGCAAAGACTTCAGCAAGTTCCTGACCGACTACAGCAGCAGAAATGCCCTATCAGTTATAAGCAATTGGTGGAAGCTCTCTGACTCTCTAATTGTAAAGTACAGCAACGGCCTGGTCAATGAGGTCCGGAACGGAGTAATTGCAAGCACCAAGCAAGGATACCCCAAAGAATGGCTGGCCAATGTAGGATATCAGTATGGTCCCAGGATATACCAGTACCAGGAACTCCAGGAAATTGGATGTCTCCAATATGTCGGCAAGACGGAGAAAGTTAAGCCGGGAACTGAGCTGGATTATATAAAGGAACATCAGACCTGTCAGAGAGCGGGTCACAAAAAGCCAAGGGAGACTCCAGACAAGGGCTCCAGCCCTTAAGCCGAGGATACGCCTCCGTTCAATGACCAGGTCTATCAAGAGGGGGCGCTCTTAGACGAAGAAAGGAGACGGGGGGCTGACAGCAGGGATGACTTTTGGAAATCCGGGACGAGAGCTAGCTAAAAACGGCCACAAGCTAAAGGCTCTGGCCCTTCAACCCCAAAATCTCGTGCACAAACAACTTTCGAAGAGATTACTTTCGCCCCGCATGCATATCGATTATAAATCCGATTATCCGTTATAACCCCAATGGTCTCCCTGGAGAAGATCGCCCACCTGGCAGAGGAGTGCAGATTTGATTCCCTGGGCCCGGCCCGAAGCCCAGCCGTGGTGAGCGTGGATGCCGAGAAGCTCAGCACTTTGGGAGGGGGCACCAGGCATGACGTCTGCGCGTCCACCTTTTCGCCGCGCGAGACTCCCATGCCCGGAATTTGCCACGCCTTCACCCAGGACGGCAGATGCGTCAGCCTCTTCAAGACCCTTTACACCAACCACTGCACCCATCAGTGCGGCTATTGCACCAATGCCGCGAACTGCAGCCGCAAAGCCAGAGCCTTCTCCTATACTCCGGAAGAGCTGGCAAGGATCACCCTCTCCCTTTACCGGTCGAATTATATTGAAGGTCTCTTTCTCAGCTCAGGCGCAGGCCGAGATGAGGACCGCGTCATGGAAAAGATGGTAGAAACCTCAAGGCTGCTTCGCCAAAAATTTGCTTTTTCCGGATACATTCATCTCAAAGTCCTTCCCGGCGCATCCCATGCTCATATCCAAGAAGCCGTAGAGCTGGCGGATCGGGTCAGCATAAATTTGGAGGCGGCATCGGCGTCGCACATGAATGAGATCTGCGCCACCAAGAACTACGAGAGCGATATCCTGCAAAGGCAGAGATACATCCGCGATATGTCATCCGAGACCTCCGACACCGTCAAGACCGTTCTGCCTGCCGGACAGACCACTCAGCTTGTGGTAGGTGCTGCCGGGGAGAGCGATGAGGAGATCTTCAAAAGAGTGCTTTATGAGTACAAGGAGATTGGGGTGCGAAGGGCCTACTACAGCACTTTTTCTCCTCAGCAGGGTACATCCTTTGAGAAAAGGAAGGCCCAGCCGCTCTGGCGGGAGCACCGCCTCTACCAGATGGACTGGCTCTTTCGGGTGTACCACTTCCAGCCCGGCGAGATCCGACATGCCTTTAACGAGAACGGCTTTCTCGCAAATGCCGATCCCAAGACGGCCATCGCCAGAGAGTTTATGGATGAGCCGGTGGATCCAAATACAGCCTCACTCCGGGAGCTGCTGAGAGTGCCGGGCATAGGGCCCAGGAGCGCGCAAAAAATTGTAGCCTTCCGCAAGAGGCAGCCGATTGTGGCTAAAGCAGAGCTGGCGGCAATGGGCATACGGATCAAGAGAGCCGGGCCCTTTCTGAAGATCAACGGCTGGAGAGATACAACTCTGGAGATGTGGCAGGCTTGAAGATTCCGGACAACTTCCTCTACTACCTCACCCTGCATGAGAACTGCAATGAAAGGCTTCTTGCCAGGGCGGAAAATCTTCTGGCTGAGGAGGTGGAAGTATGCATTCATCAGGAAGTTGCCCGCATAAAGAAGATGGTTTATGCCGTTATGGGCGAGGCGCACAGGATGAAGGCATTTGTGAGATTGCAGCCCCTGGGCACACGAGTGCTTTACGGCTTTTTCAAGCCCAGGCACAGAATAGGAGAGCACATCTGCGACCACTTCTCCCGCAGGAACGCCGGAATAATAATAGTACTGGGAAACGGCAGCGAGAGCTGGATCTCGCTTTGCCGGGAGGGCAAGATCCGGCGGGATCATAGCAGAGGGATGGCCGAAACCCTGGAGAGGCTGAAGTCGGCCTTGCATTGCAGCGAGGATGGGTCCAATATGGAGAGCCTTTGGCAGGTCTACTATGATAGCCAGTACTGTCCGGAAAGAAAGAATTTGGCGGCATTTCGCAGGCACATGCCCAAGAGAGATCAGGATTCGGCGGGCCTTCGGCTGGTGCAAAATAAGAAGAATGCCACTCTCGAGGACTTTCTCAGCGACTGAGAGAGGCAGTTCATAAAAAAAATTGCTATCCCCGCTTTCGCACCACCAATGCTACGAGGCAGATCAATGCCATAGCCGTTAATGCCATGAAATCAGGCGCTTCTGCCGGCGCTCTTTCTGCCGTCTTGTTTTCAAACGCACTGACACTCATTTCTGCAGGTTCACTTGCAGCCGCTTCCTCGGTGACAAATGCTCCCGTCCTCGTTCCTCTAGCCGCCAGGCGCTCTTTATCGCCCAGCATTGTCGTGGCATTGAGCTGCACATAATCCTGCCCCTGGCCAACGACCGTGGAATTGCTCCAGATGAGGACATCCACAACGTAGTTGTACCTGTCCGGGACGGTGAGGTTGACACTCCTGATGGCCGTCTCGTCTGGAGCGATTATCCCGGTATTGCTCCACTGCTTATCCGCCACCAGCTTTGAATCGATGTCGGTAGCTTTGAGCATCAGCTTATAATCCTGGCTTGCTTTGGCTCCAAAGTTGGTTACATAGATATCGCTCTGGATGACGACCTTCTCCTCCGCCGCTTTTCGCACCAGGAAGTCGATGCCGTCGATCCTCAGGCTGATCGCCTTGCTGTCGGCGGGAAGGCTCTCCAGATTGTAAACCGTCCTGTATCCCCGGTCCACTTCCTTGTCTTCCTCAAAGAGCGTGGCCTCCAGGCGGTAGCCGCCCTTCTTGGGAAGCATCAGGATCTGAGTGACGTTAACTGTCTTCTCCGGCGCGATCTTGCCGATAAATGTCGTTGTCTGGTTGACAAGGAAGTCTCTATCCGAACTGGTGGCCTTCAGAAGCAGGGATGTGTTTTTGCTGCTCTTGCCGGCCGTACCCTCATCTGAGTTCTTGATATAAGTCGTGACTTTCAATTCGATCGTCGATGTCTTTATCAGGCCGGGAACAATTTCCAGGTTTGTTACCGTCAGTGGATTCCTATCTGGTTTGCTAACGCAGCCGCTCAAGGCGAGCACAGAAATTAAAGCCAGCAAAATCAGCAATGACACAGCCTTATTTTGGAGCATTATCTTTCCCTCACAGTTAGTGTATTCCCAATTCTATTTGAAAATTGTGCATAATTGCTTCAGTTCAGGATTTCGTCCCTCATTCGATGGATTTGCCGAAAATGCTTCCGCTCTTCGAGGGCAGGAAGCTAGCTGCCACTGCCAGAATGGGACCCATGATCAGCCCTGAACCAGCCAGCAAGGCCAGGGTTCCCAGGACGGCCAGAAGGACTCTTTGCAGTATCCCCGCCTCTCCCCGAGCGAGGCGAATGGCTGCCACACCCAAAAAGGCATGGAAAACGGCAATGGCCACTGTGAGGTACACCTCCGGCCCAAAGGGAGCGCGAGTGAGACTATAGACCATCTGGGTGAAGACGGAGGCGCTGCTGGCCAGGAAGAGAAATCCTGCCATTGATCCGGCCAGGCAAAATGAGGTGCGACGTCTGACGCGCAAGAAGAGCAGGAGAGCTAAGATCTCGGCTACCAGGTAAGGAATGAGTATGAGCCCCAGACTCTGGCCCTCCCAGAGGTAAACAGATATGAGCCGCAGAGGCGTGGTAATCCTTTCCGAGAAGCTGAACTCCTCCCGATAGCCTACCGCCAATCCGTAGTGCCCGAGAGTGCCGTTTGTGTTTTTCATGCCGTTTGCACTACTATTGCTATTAGTATAAACTGCAGCATAATAGCGGGCCGATTCTGGTGCGGATATGTTAATCTCCGCGATTTCTTTGAAGCTGCTGGGGCCGAAGGGCTCGTAGACGGCACTGGCAGCGCTCTTGCCGTTCGCAGTCAGAATTTTTAGGTCCAAAGCTTGCGGGGGCAGGGCCAACTGCCGGGCAGGCTTCTCTCCATTCTTTAATCCCGGACCCAGGAGCGCCAGGGCTGGAAGAAAATCCGAATCTTTTGCATCGGCAGACTTGAAAAGAGAGAGATAAATTCTCTCGCCCGCTTCCAGATCGAAGCTGTAGTAATGCACATCGTCCCTCTCAAGCGAGCCGTAAACCGCCCAGGACTTTCCAGGATCGGATATGTGCATGGCTGAGGAGATGAACTCATTTCCACCGGCCATGAGGGGCACGTGGGCAGAAGCTGGAAAAGCAAAGGAAAACATGACCAGCAGAACGCCGAAGAGGATGGGGCTTGATTTCACAGCCATGCTTAGCACCCCATCACATTCATTTAAATACTTAATGGCTTCCGGGTCCGAATTCGTGGTTTCCGGCGCCCCATGGCTGAAAATTGTCCACTGCTATTCTATTGTTCTCTGCCATTGCATTGGCATTTGCCAGCGCTTGAGCTGCTTTGCCCAAGCTTTCAGCGGTAGGCTGTGATAATCTGGTGATTTTTATCGTGTTAATCGCATTAATGAACATGTTTCCCCTGCTTTGGTCAGTCATTAGCACGACCAGCATGGCTTTCGTGTCAGCGTCTATCTGGTACGACAGAGTTGCAATCTGGTCAACCCCGTCGCTTCGGTAGTAAGGGCTTGTTCCCCAGGCAATGACCGCCTGCATGTTGTCAATTGTGCCGATTGTGCTTCCATCGGGACCGTTTGGAAATTGCGAATTCGCTTCTTCCTCGGGGTTGAAGGTTATGGGATCCTGGTAATCAATTATATAGACATACCCTCCCAAAAAGGCGGTTTTGTACATGGTGAAACCATTCCCTATCGGCGTGGTGCCCGTAACCGTATTTTGCGGCCACATTACTTCGAAATTGCCGATGTCGAACGTGATCGTATACGGGCCTACTACGCCGACCGATTTGGCTCCGGCCGCGCACTGGCAAAAACAGAGAACCATTACGATTAATATTGCCGCGTATATTATTCCCTTCGTTGAAATTCCTCCTATTGTTTTCTCAGGGCCGATTAGGGGGGCTTGCTCGCCAGATGTTTCTTAAACAATTGCGATACTACTATCTAAACTTTTCTCCATGTTCAGATACTGGCGGCAGAAAATGTACTGACTATCGATCTTATTATCTTCGGCCAATATGTATTGAAAAATATAGCTGGCTTTTCGCCAGCTTGGTTGCTTGTTTAGATAGCTTAGGCAAAAGCTATTCTCATTTTGGATTTTATGCCGCAGGAGCGGCCTCGGTGGCATTGCCGGAGCCGACTACCTCAATTTGCAGGACATCATTGAAGTTTTCTGCTCCCTCTAGAGACGAGGCGGCAATGTCCACACTATAGATTCCTGCCGGGACATTGGCGATCCAATCTTTGGAGTACTCATTTCCGGATGCTTTAATCAAGTTGAGCTTTTCCACTTCTTTTCCGGTGGAGTCTTTGATAGAAGCTGTGGACGTGAGCTGTATTTCCGTCTCATTATCCGCCTGCTCAGAGCCATTCAGGGCAAAGACCGCCGTGATTTTTACCGCGCTCGCAGAGTCTACCAGTGCGGGCGAGGCAGTGATGCTCTTTAGAATTAATCCCGCAGTCGGAGACTGTGCATTTTTCTCGAATTGTGATTCGGTCTTCCTCACTACCTTCGGCCCGAACTCGGCGGGCACATCGCTTGTGGGCTTGCCCTCAATAAAGTTGCTGGCGCTCTGGCTCCAGTCGCCTTCTTTCATGCAGGATGCACACTCTGCTGATGCAAAAGAAGCTAGAGCGACAATTGTCGCCAGGAATGCCATGCAGATCAGAAATAATGTTGAGTTTTTCATTGTATTCCTCTTTTTCCCTTTGTGACTAACGAATGCGAATTAGCCTGTTTTCCTTGGCCTTTCGTATTCTATTTATATCATCCTGACGCTTAGAAATGTTCGGAACAAATATGGCGGGATCAAAGAAAACTCTTCGGATTTTAGGGCTGGCGGATCTGCATGACCGCATCGAGATGCTGGACCGGTTGAAGGAATTTGAGGTCGATTTAATAGCCTTTTGCGGCGACCTTCACAATGCCGGCAGCAGAGAGACGGCCCTTCCTGCCGCGTTTGCCCTGGCCTGTCTGGGGCCGCCGGTGCTCATCGTTCCCGGAAACATGGACCACAGAGATTTTGTGGCCGATCTATGGGAAGCAGCAGGTTTGCTAATGCTTCATCGCTCCTCCTTTTGCCTTGAAGACGTCGGCTTTCTGGGCATGGGCGGAATGGTGGCAAGAGATCCCCGGCGGCTGGAAGATCCTGCTCGCTACTATCATCGAGATAATGAGGTATACGAAACCCTGGCCGCGGCTTATCAGGATATATCGGACGCAAGAATCAAGATAGTAATTGTACATCAGCCGCCCCGGGGAGCGCAAGATACTCTTTACAATGGGGAAATCTCGGGATCGGTCAGCCTGCGTCGCTTTGTGGAGGAGTACCAGCCCGACCTTCTGCTCTGTGGCCACATCCACGAGGCGCGAGGAGAGAGTCTCATCGGCTCCACAAGGATCGTCAATGTAGGAGAGCTGCGCCGGGGGTTCGCCGCGCTCATCGAAATGGGTGAGGAGATAACTGTAAATTGGATCTAAGAACGATTGGCAGAAGGATGTTGGCATGCTTTTTCATCTGAGGGAAGAAATCGATAGCGGCGTAAAAGCCATGCAGGCCCTGAGCAAGCTTGTGCCGGAGGGTGGACTGAAAAATCTGGATTTGGTCAAGGAGGAGATGGATGAGCTGATCTCCCCGGAATTCGAGCCCTATTTCTCGGCAAATGCTGCGCTACACCTGCTGGCCGTTTGCGAGAGATGCGGCCGGTGCTGCCTGGAGGAGAAGATCATTGCCGTCTCCATAGATGACTGCCGCAGGATCGCCCGGCACCAGGGCCTCTCCCTGAAGAAGTTCATGATGGACTACACAAGGCCTCACGAGCTGAAGGGAGATCTGGTGGGGTCGGCCAGGATGCTCGGCAAAAAAGAGGGCGAAGCCTGTCCATTCTTCGATTCCGGCCTGCCCGGCTGCCGCATCCATTCCGTCAAGCCGCAGGTGTGCACAGCAGCTCTTTACCTCACCAAAATGAATCTGCTCACGTGTGAAGAGCAGCAAAAGGTCGGCACCTTTCCAATATGCTCCGCCGATGAAAAGCTGAGGGCCAGGATAGCGGATTATGCCTTGCGGCTCAATGAAGATCCTGCGGCCAAGGGCGAGCTTGTGAGGCTCTTTGATTCCACGAGGCCTGAGGTTAAGCTGTTCCGCCTTCTGTTGCGCCTGAAGGGCATGGAGATCTACTTCGGGCGAGAGAGGGCGGCGCCGCTGGCATGGAAGCTGGGGCTCGCAAGGATGCCGGAAGCCGGGGAGATGGTGGAAGCGGGGTTTCTGTATGCAGTCAGCATGCTGGGAGAATGGAAAGATTGTGGGAAATCATAATCGATTCGAGATAGTCTCTGTTTTAGACTCATCCATTTTCACCACCAGCTCGCTTTGCTTTTCAATCATAATGTCCTGTCTTTCTATCACCTTTTGAAAGCCATGTGATTGAGTTTGTTATTGACCTAATAAAAACCGGCTTTGCTGACCGCAAGTGACTCTTTGCCGACAGCCAGGTTCTCCAGCGTTACTGCAAGAATCTCCCGGCTTACATCTACACCCTCTTTGGTTACGACTATGAACGCTTTTATAGTCATCCGCATAAGTTTTTATAATATCTATTATTTAATATAAACTTTTCAATCCAATAACCTGCATAACTTTTGCATTCTGCGAACTTGCAAAAAGACTCTGTGATGATATGTCTCATCTCCACCAGATTTGGGAC
>JAPKYA010000027.1 GCA_026394565.1 Methanothrix sp. | reverse complement strand
CCAGGCGAAGCTGGATGGCGCAATTATGAGCGACGATCTGTTGGCGAGCCTCGAGGCGCTAAGAGGAAAGCGACCATAGGTGATTGTTTATGGCGGTTGAAGTGGAGGGCAAATACGGAAAGCAGATCCATTTCGGGATGGGTGTCAGTCTGGTGATAGTTCTCTGTTTGTTTGGGGCAGATGCGTCCTTATGCGCCCCTGCAGAGGAGATCCGCGATCAAGCCGATCTCAGCCAAATGGACCTGGCAGGGATCAATCTCAGTTGGGCCCATCTCAATCAGTCCGATCTATCCTATGCCAGGCTCAATCAATCCGATCTGTCCCATGCCCATCTTAGATCGGCCTGGCTCAGGGGCTCAAATCTGAGCAATGCGAGCCTGCAGGGCGCGGATCTGACCGGGGCAGACCTCTCGGGAGCCGATCTCACCGGTGCCAATCTCAGCAAAGCAAAGCTCATGGGGTCCAACATGACCGACTCGAACCTCTGCGGAGCGGACTTGGGCGAGGCAGACCTCTCCCGGGCCTATATGATGAGATCCAACCTCACCGGAGCCGCCCTCTCCCGCTCGAACCTGATGTCTTCAGATCTGTCGGGATCCGACGTCTCGAATGCGAATTTGACCGGGGCCAACTTGCACGCAGCAGACATTCTCGGCGCCAACTTTTCCCGCTCAGACCTGACGAGAACGGATTTATCCGAGGCATCATGGGGGAGAGCGAACTTCTTTGGCTCCAGAATTGTCGATGCCAAATTGATCTTCGTCAACTTCACCAATACCAACTTCAGCAGAGCAGACCTCACCCACTCGAACCTGATGGCATCAGATCTGTCGGGGTCCGACCTCTCGAATGCGGATTTTACCGGAGCCAATCTTGAGAACGCCTGGATAAAGCGGGCCGACCTTTCTGGGGCCAGGCTGAAAGGTGCTAATCTAAAGGGAGCCCTCTTGAACGACTCCGATCTTTCCGGAGCGGATCTGAGTGCGTCAATCCTCACCCAAGCAAATCTGGAAAATAGTGTCTTGGCCAGGATCAATCTGGTGGATGCAGACCTGAGCGGAGCCATCCTCACGGACGTCGATCTGAGCGATGCTGAATTGACCCGAGCCAAACTTCGCGGGTCCGACCTCACCGGAGCCAATCTTCGCGGAGCAAATTTGGATAATGCCATGATGCTGAGTGCAAAGTTGAACTGGGCCGATCTGAGGGGCTGCTCCCTCTTTCAGTGTGTATTATCCCGGGCGGAGCTTTCTTCCTCAGACCTGAGCGGCGTAGACCTGGGCGAGACTGACCTCTCCCGGGCCTTCATGATGAGATCCAACCTCACCGATGCCAACCTAGATGCCGCCGGCCTGGCATATACGGACCTCACTGAGGCCATTCTCAAGAGAGCGAGCATGAGGTGGTCGAAGCTGATGTCCGCCGACCTCACCAGAGCGGATTTCACTGAAGCGGAGATGACGGCAGCTCAATTCGACTCGTCCCTGCTGGCCCAGACGAAAATGGTCAGAGCCAGAATGGATAAGGCCTCTTTCAAGGATATGGTGGTTACTGGAGCGAACTTCAGCAATGCCAGCCTCAAAGGAGCAGAACTGAATCGGGTATTCCTGTATGATGTCGATATGAGCGGCGCGGATTTGAGCGGCACGAGCTTTGAAGGAGTGGCGCTTATTAACTGCAAACTAAACGGCATAAACCTGATGGGGATCAAATATGATGATAGCATCCCGGGGTTCCTGGCAGGATCCGATCTTCAAGGTGCCAAGATCAGCGAGGATCTCTGGAATCGGATAAGGGAAATCCAGTCAAAAGATCAGGGCAAATCGCCTACGACGTTGGGCTCGAAATAGTAAATCGCTCTGAGATCTTCGTCGCTTTGGCCCGGGAATATCACCAGCTCCCCTTGCACGATGGCCTTCTGCTGCTCTTCCACCAGCCTTCTCAGATCTGCGGGAACCAGGTCGCTGAAAGGCGCCAGCTTCACTGCGCCTTCTTTCAGGCCATACCACCAATCCTGCCCGGGATGAGCAGCCCAGGTGCCGTTATGCACCGCTTCCACTACATCGGTCATGATCGGCTCCCAGTTCCAGACCACTCCCGTGAGAAATACATCGGGCGTGAACCTGGCGGTGTTGGAGCCGAAGGATATGAAGTAGGTTCCCATCCTCTCTGCAGCTTCTCCTGTGGCATCTGAATCGGAATGATGAGTTATGACATCGCAACCCCTTTTTATAAGAGATAAGGCGGCAGCTTTCTCTTTTTCCGGATCATACCAGTTGCCGACCCACTCCACATATATCTTGGCCCTGGGGTTGCAGGAGGCTACTCCTTTGGCAAAGGAATCGATGCCTATTACAACATCAGATGTGGGAAGGGCAGCAACGTAGCCGATCTCATCCGTTTTGGTCATATTGCCGGCCACTATCCCAGCCAGGTACTGGACCTCATAAATCCTCGCAAAATAAATTCCCGCGTTGGGTGCCAGCTTCTCTGTCCCTCCTCCCCACATGAATATGGTGTCGGGATATTCAGAGGCTACTTCTCTTATGGCATCTCCGAAGCTATAGCTATGGCATAAGATCAGCTTATATCCATTCTTGGCATAATCTCTCATTATCTGGGGAGCATCCGGACCGCTGGCAGACTCTCTCTCAGAGAGGTTTAAATAGGGCATCTGCCTTGCCGTTTTGTCTGCGCCTACATGGGCTTCATAAGTCCATCCGTGGTCTCCAATGGGGCCAAAATCAAGCAACGCTACCTTAAGCTCGGACCGGCTCGAATTGGCGATGCCGTCCGTTGGAGCGGCTCCGACAAAGTCAACCATAAGCATTATGAAAAAAAATGCAGTCCAGGCAATTGCCTTCCCGGCCCCAGGCGTTCTTTTCATGATGCTCACGACTCTATTTCTTAATCAATCCCGCTATGACCAGCAAGACAATTGCCCCCAGGATGGAGGTTATCCAGCCGCCGATGCCTGAGGTTCCGAAGAATCCGCCAAAGATGGCCCCTCCGATCATGGAGCCCACGATGCCGACCAGTATATTTCCTATCAGGCCGAAGCCGTGGCCTACCCAAACCTTTCCTGCGATCCAGCCGATGATAGCTCCTATGATCAGCCAGCCGATAAATGAAAATATGCCAAACATGAAAAACTGTAGGAGTTATTTCTATAAATTATTTTGGGAGACTGAGCCGGATCTGCCTAGGCTGATATCTCCACATGGAAGGCTCTCGTGTCTGCCACAATGTTCTCCCAGGACCTCTTATAGACAAAGTAGATGGTGCTCTTGCCGGGCTTGATGGGCATGAAGACGAAGACTGAAGTCCCCCCTGAGTCCACGCGTACCGTCTCTGTGGAGGCCCTCTCAAACTGGGCGCTCTCCTCTTTGAGCAGGACATAATCGTAATCCGCCTTCCACTCATAACCCGTCGTAGGATTGGCAGGAAGGGCGATGGTGAAGGGCTCGTTAACCTTGGCGCGGATAAGCTCCATTTTTGTTTCCTTTTCGTCAGGTATTTTGTAACCGTCCACAGGAAGCATTAGGGGATAATAGTCTATATTTTTGTCGTTTAGAATCATGGGCTGGTCGCCGATTCCGTCGCCGTTCTCATCAGTTCCGTTGTAGTCGGCCCAGTAGTTGCCCAGGCGGCTGCGCAGCACCCGGCTGTTGAACTGGTAATTGATGCCGTCACTGGAATTCCAGGAAGCGGCATCCTCCGGGCAGACGCTCTTCTTGCCGGCAAAGTCGTTAAGGTAAATGCCGGCGGGAAGGACGGCTTCTATTGTGCAGTTCTCGCTATCAGAAGCTGCGCCGATTTCAAAACCACGCATGACTGCGCCGTAAGCTGCCAGCACTATCCGTCCGCTTTCCGGCGCGAGCACGGGTTTTCCCTGGCCCGTATCCAGGCCATGCAGGAACACATTCTTGCCGATGAGGAGCGATTCGCGATACGTTCCGCTCTCTACGACTATTTTGTCATCGGGCGAGGCGTTATTTAGCGCTGCCTGGATGCTGGAGTAATCGCACCCAACGGAGCAGACCCTTGTCTCGGCAAGAGATGTCGGCAAGAGCAGGAGGAGTGCCAGGACGGGAATAAATAATCTTTTGTAATCGGGCATGGTATTGGTAGTAATAGTCTCAAAATTTAATAGTCTTTGGGCAGGCATCCATGTCGGGAAATGTTTTGGGCGAGAGAGAGCTGATCCGGCGCATATCCGAGATCCTGGGCGGAGTGGAGAACGACGACTGCGCAGTGATTGACGCAGGCGAGCGCTATCTGGTGGCTACTACGGATATGCTGCACCGGAAAACGGACTTTCCCGATATCATGAACCCCTGGCAGATGGGCTGGATGGCGGTGGCAGTCAACTTGAGCGACATCGCCGCCATGGGGGCAGAGCCCGCGGGCGTTCTTATCGCCGCGGGCCTGCCGCCGGAGGCGGACCTGTACTTCATCGACGAGCTTTTCTCGGGCTTTGGGGACTGCGCCGCCTACTACGGCACGCGAATCATCGGGGGCGACACAGACGCGCATCAGGAGCTGACAATCACCGGCACGGCCCTCGGGTTCGTGGAGAAGGATCTGGTGCTGCGGCGGCGCGGCGCGCGCGCGGGCGATCTGCTCTGCACCACGGGCGCGCTGGGCGGCGCGGGCGGGGGCCTGTGGGCCTGGCAGAACGAAGTAGAGAGCGAGTTCATCACGCGGCTGCTGGAGCCCGAGCCGCGCCTCAAAGAGGGCCAGGCCCTGGCCAAGAGCCGGGCGGTCACAGCCATGATGGACAACAGCGACGGCCTGGCGCTATCGCTCTTTGACCTGGCGGAGGTGAGCCGGGTGGGCTTTGTGGTGCGCGAAGAGGCGCTGCCGGTGGCCGACTGCCTGGCGAAGATGGTGGGGCAGGAAAAGGCGCTGGAGATGGCCATGAGCGCGGGCGGGGACTTCGAGCTCGTGTTCACTGTGAGGCCTGGGGAGCTGGAGGCGGCCCGGCGGGCTTGCAGGCTGACGGTGATCGGAGAGGTGGTGGAAGAGGGGATATGGATGGAGCGGGGGGGTGAGAGAAGACGGGTGGAGGCGAAGGGGTACGAGCACCGGATCGGGGGGGTGGATTGAATTCCCGGCAGATATTTTGAAGATTATTATGCTTCTTGCTTGTTCTAGCAATCTGATCCGTGAAGCGGGGCCGCCCGGGCGAGTCAGGGAACTTTGCAGGCCATCAGGGAGAGCATCCAGCCCGGCCAGGAGTGGCTCTTCCCTGGCCGGAGCTCCGGGCACCTGAGCACCAAGACGGTGCGCCGGACCGTAGACCGCCAGGCAGAAGAGGCCGGGATCCAGGAGGTTTCGCGCAGACAGAAGCTCTCCCAGAGGAGGGTCACGCCCCATATCCTCCGACACAGCCATGTAGTGAATGCGCTGTTGGCCGGCGTGCCGGTGCCAATGGTTCAAAAGCCGGGTGGGGCACAAGAGGCTATAGATCTACGCCACCGCGGATCCGGCGCGGGTAAAGGAGGCGTATGATCCGCATGGATTCGGGCCGGTGAGTGCATGGATCTAAAAGCGTCTCGATTAGAAGAGATGTGCGTATAACCTGCAAATCTTTCAGTTCATTTCTCACTTGGCCAGGATGGTCACAAATTCGGTTCTGGCAAACAACCTATTCTAAGACACTATGGAATGATTTATCGACAATTGCCCGTTATCTAATTATGAGCATCGGCTAAACAGAAAAGGCGCTGCAGAATCCGCCGCGCAATATCAAGGGGTTGCGAGGTCGAAAAGGTGTTTATAAAATTATGATGACCACATATCTCGGTCTAGAAGAATACATAAGATAGTACGTGCAACATGTAAAAAGCTATGTAAGATAGTTCTTTAGCCAGCTCTATTGACCACTCTTCTCAGCCATATAGTCATAAGTGCGGTGATGTAATTCATTTAACGATAACCTTAACAAAGATAATGCATAAGACATATTCTGAATTGAATGACCTCTAAAAAAGAAAGGAAAACGCGGAAGAAGGCAAAAGCTGTTCTCAGAAAAGAACCTGCATGGATGCATGCTCAGAGGATAGTAGCAATCCTTGAGCAATCGTTGTCACCAAATGCCAGGGTTCAACACGATGTAAAGCTTCCAGTCATCGGAATGAAGGATCAATGGAGACAATGTGATGTCGTAATCACTTATGGTGAACCGCCACGCGAGTTCCTATCAATAATAGAAGTGCAGAGACGTAATAGCAAACCAGATATAAACACATTTGGTGGCTGGGTCGCGAAGATGGAAGATGTTGGTGCTCAACAGTTAATTTGTGTCTCAGCAAAGGGATATCCTAAATCTATTAAACAACAAGTTAATGAAAGGCTGGGAAAAAGAAGGGTGTGCTTATTAACTTTAGAGGAACTTATTGAAGGAGAAATGCCTGGATTAAAGCCTGTCCATAAAACGATGGTCGAAGAGACATCAACCTTTTCCATCCAATCCGCCGGTCCTCTTAAACTAAAACATAATGTACCCGCGGACGAGCTTGAACTTGACACACGCAATAGAGTTTTTGGATACAACGAGTCCGAGGAACGAGTTTCATTGTTAGATTTAACTTCCTTAGCGCTAGAATACCTGGAATCCGAACAGCATACGAAAGGTTCGAGAGGTTTGCCGCTCTCAAGTTCAGCTACTACTGATATCTTGAATGCTCGGTCGTAGCGCCGCCTCGTCTTTTTCATGTACTTCCCTCCATGAGTTGACGTTGCTTAACTCATTGTCCACTCGGAGGGGTTCACTCCAATGGGTGCTCTCTAAAGCAGGTACACCAAACGAGAGCGAATTCGGCACGCATGTAATTTTCCAACATGATAAAACAGGCTCTGTAGGTATTACTTCGGTGCAGCTGCCTGAATATCAGCGTTTGATAATTTACTACTCTGGTGATAAGGCAGCCATTGAAGCTATACTTCGGCAGTCATTAAAGAATGCCTCAGAAATTCAAGAGATACCTATCATTAGTTTTGGCAATTCTGTGTCGATATTTGATGTTCCAATTGATCGATTAATGCATATTCGTGAACGCACAGATCGTGCCCTGCAAAAAAGTACATTGAAAGAAGGAGCAGGGACCGAACCAATGAAGTGACGTCCAGGTGATGGCCCACATACATTTGATTACGTACGAATTGTGCGGATTAAGCTTTTACTAGTAAGAACCAGGGATGGAACTCAATGCTACGGATGTTCACGAGCGGGGGATGAGAACTCCGCGCGGATGCCGATAAACATTTCACCACAAAGTCTTTTGCTAATTATGCGATAGCACCTGCTGCAGGAGAAATATCTGATGCGTCTGCGAATCCATGTTGCAACAGCCAATGAAGAACTCATTGCGCTAATAAACGAGGGATACGATGTCATTTCTGCCATGCGGGCTGATTATCAGCAGAGGAAAGAAAGGGGCACCTACGACGATAAGAAGGATTTAGACGAGATCTTGACTCCAGGCAATGTTTGGCTAGACAAAGTATTAGAATCGCTTGGACGAATCTTTCCGACGCAACTTGAGACGAACCTGTTCATCAACCCTGATACGTTATTCGGTACCGTTGGCACCGAAATCGTATACGCTGCCGGTGACTTCAGATACGAGCAAGCAATAAGAAATTGCCGGCGTTGGCTCTCCGGCCTGAACAAAATTAGACTACAAAGCCTTCCAGAGTACACCGATCTGCCGCTGGATACTCGGCTATACGTCGAAGATATCGATAGCTTTCGCAAAGTTCGTGATGTTAACCCTTCGACCGTGATGGATGTACTAGAAAATGGATATCTTGACCGATCAGAAGACTCGATACAGACCGCGCTAGAGCGGATTCTCAATGTTCCATTCCATAAAAAGGATTGGGGTGGAGAGATAAACGATCTGTACACCGCTAACGTTATCATAAATGGTAAGCGTCACGAGACTGCTTTTCTCTTGAAAGGAAATGGAATTGGAAATAAAACCATGCAGATTAGTGATTGCGGCCATAATGGAGATCAGATCCTTCGCCTCTGCACTTCACCCGCGAAACTCTTCGTTGTCCAGTTCGTTGGCCGAATTTCGGAAGCGATTGTTTCTGACATTGATGGCAAGATGCGACAAGTGCGTTCTCAAGGAAAAGATGTATGGTATTGTATTATAGACGGCCAAGACACTGCAAGGGTTCTTCGCGCTTATGGCGAATTGTAGCGATTGCGATTGAATAGCGCTTTCCAGTGGATGCGGGCAAACTCGTTCATTCAAAGACACCTGAAACCCAGTAGGTATATACAACCTGCATGCGTCTCGTTCACTTTTTGCATTCCTCTAGCCTGGCCGAAATTATTATAAATATGCTTTCGATGCCAATCCCTATTATGGTGCGCTATGGTAAACATGCCTACAAGAACCGCAAGCATTAGCATAGATTGACCGCTAGGAGGGGATCGATCAAGTTAACTTGCGCAAAATTCCAAAGTCTATAGAATGACGGCTTTGCCAGAAGAGGATTTATGCCTTTTTGAGAAGGTTGTATAAGACAGTACATATAACTTACAAGTTTTAAGTGCATGTCCTCAATAAGTTCTATAACATTGTGAAAAGCATTAAGTAAAATGACATAGAACTAATTGCCATGCATAAAACCGACTCGGGAGAGAAAGCAAAAATTTTGAAGGCCGAAGCCGAGAAACTGGCCAGGGAGGCAAAGGCAGCAATGAAGGCGACAGAGACATTGCCCGAGGCAGGAGAAAAGGCCCGCAAGCTGAAAAGCCAGGCAGATAATCTGAAGGCTGAAGCTGAAACCCTAAAGGAAGCGGCCCGGCTGGAAGATCTCTCCGTGTGGGTGATGGAGAAGGTCAAGCCCACAAAAAAAGGCAACCGATCCTATCACTATTGGATGGCTACATGGAGAGAGGGCGGGATGGTGCGGAACGTGCATCTTGGGAACTGTGGGAAGATGGATGAAGATACCGCCAAGCAGAAAGCTAGGGCGATGAAAGCCGCGGCCCTGGTGATCAAGTTTTAAATAGCAAGAATTACCAGGTAATATCTATGTGCGAGCTTTTGGAGCGTAAAAATCGAAGACAGGCCATTCCCTACGAGTCTGACGCAGACAAGACCGATGAGGAGATTGTAGAGGGCCTGATGGAGATAACAGCCCTTTCGCTCACAGATTTACTGGCAGACGAGCCCACCTATGAATGAAGACCTGAAAAAGGGCGACATAGTTTTAGCACCTCTTTCTTATTCAGACCTGGTCAATAATAAGCTCAGGCCTTCGCTTGTGCTGTATCATGATATGGATGTAATGCAACTAACTGTTGCATACATATCAAGCAAGGTTCCTGCCAGACCAAGACCGTATGACATATTAATCCCCTATGGCACCCCTATGAGCACCAAAGCAGGCCTGGTCTACCCTTCCGTGGTTAAAGTCTATTGGACCGCGATGGTTAAGAGAATCCTGGTAAACAGGAAGCTAGGGGAAGCGGACGAAGATCTTAGGGAGAAAGTAAACCGGTTTTTGCCCAAGGCCCTTGCCATCTAATCTTCATCTCGGAACCTATGGGAAGATGGATGTGCCAAAGAACTTTTCCGGAAGAGCTGATAAGCCCATAAAATCGGATGCGGTAGGACCTCATGAAAGATGGATAAGAAGGAGGGAGGAGAAAGTCAATTGGATGTAGGAGGGACAGATGGCCATCGACTTTCGCCAATACACTATACGTCAATTGCCGAGATAAAAGGCTTTCGCTTCAAGTTAGAAAAGACCTTTCTCCGCCCCAGAGAGAAATCATCAAGAGAAAGAGATATCAAGTCCCAGGCGGGCCAGCGCCGATCCACAGCGCCCTTTTAGGAGGAGCCGATCACCGCGAAGTGATGGCCTGACCCTGCCCGAAGCTCGACTTTAAACCGGGCTTCGAAGGCGGCACAAGCGTTGGAATCTCACACAGCGTCCGAATTACCGGAACCCGTTCTCATGGGGCCATAGTGCCCGCCCTCTCGCCTTCGACTTCTACTTGTGCCGCGTCATGCCCCGACCGTGTATTAGCGTGAGATCTCCCGGCGGATTACTGCGCCTGTTACAGCGCGCAACTTTTTCATCCCGCCGAAATTTCGGCCTCACAGGCCCGTAGCCAAATGCAGTGCCACGACGGCATGCATCTCCTGTACCAAGGGATCTTGATCGGCTAACCCCCTAGTGGGGCAAACTCCCTTGTCATCAGAGCATCATCAGATACGTTAAGCCCACGGCACGCCCGCCTCCCTATTCAATGGCATGAAGCGGCAAACTATCTATGTAATCGTTATAGATATTTGTAGTTGGCGGTCGAGAGCTGCAGGACTGGAAAATAGGCCAATAATAAAAGGGAGGATAATTGAGCCGGCACGGCGTGCTGGCTCAAGCGGTAATCTTGGTCTTGGCGATGTACTTGATCAGCTCCGAGCCGATCCTGGCCTTCCTCTGAATCTGATTGGCTACCTCGTCCGCGGATGCGCCGCCGGCTGCCAGGGCGCGAATATCCTCAAGCGTGCTGTCTTCCACGGTGAAGTACTCGTCCAGGTCCTTTCTGTGGCCCCATACGTCGCCTTCCAGCATCTCAATGCCCTGCATCTCCGGCAGCAAAAGGAACCAGCACAGCAGCCGATCGCCTGGCATGCTCATGATCTTTCCCAAAATACGGCTCTCTTCGCGCATTGGCCTCTTGCAGCAGCCCTTTTATCTTCTCGCAGTCGCAGGTGCCTATCTCCACCAGATTGTCACTGCGCAGCAGGCAGGGCTTGATCTTTCCGTCCGAGGTGACGCGCAGGCGCGTGCAGTTCGCGCAAAACTCGGTGTTGTCCATGGGGCGCACCACCTCTACCTCAGCCCCATCCAGGAAGTATTTCTTGCGCCGGTGCATCTCGCGAACGCGGACGTGGTCCGCCCGGGCGGCCAGGCTGCGCTCGATGGCATCGATGTCTCCCGAGATACCCATGTGCCGCAGGTCCAACAGCTCGATTAGCTGCAGTATCAAGCCCTTCTCCCGGCAAAAATCGATCAAATCGGAAATCTCGGCCTCGTTCTCCTTGAGAACCACGACATTCAGCTTGATGGGCGCAAGGCCCGCGGCCCGGGCGGCATCAATTCCCGCCAGGACCTTCTCCAGGTCGCCCTCCCGGCCGCCGGTGATGGCCCTGTAAGTTTGCGGCCGCAACGAATCCAGGCTCACATTGACCCGGTCCAGTCCTGCCTTCGCCAGGGGCCCGGCCTGCTCGGCCAAAAAGATGCCGTTAGTTGTTAAAGAGATGTCCAGATCCTGGGGCATCTGCCTGAGCAGGCCAGAAAGGTCGCGGCGAAGCAAAGGCTCTCCGCCCGTGAACTTCAGGGAGCGCACGCCTAAAAGGGCTGCAGCGCGGGCAACGCTCACCACCATCTCATCTGAAATCTCCCCATTCGGCTTTGCCTCGCCCTCGTGGTGGCAGTAAATGCAGTTAAGATTGCAGCGAGGGGTAAGAGCGATCCGAAGGCCTGTGACTTTGCGGCCAAAGGAGTCCACCATCATGCCGGGCATCAAAAAACTCCTAGTATTAGTATTCAATCTCACCCAGGCTGCGCTTGAGATAGGAAAGCATGGTCATGCCCACTATCATGCAGATGGCAAGGGCGGAGAGCAGCTCCTCCCAGGATTGCCTGTGCGCCGTTATGCCGTAGATTATGCCGCCGGAGAGCATTGTCAGCATCAGGGTTGTGATAAGCGATACCAGCATGGACCACATGATGGAACCCACCTCGTAGCGCTCGAAAAATGAAGCGGAAAGGACGAAAGCTATTGCCGCTATTGTGAGAATTATCGATAAGGGCAGGGACGAACCATAGCGGAACAACTGAATCAGTCCCAGAGCGAGAGTCATCATCACCAGCGATAGCAGGCCGGAAGCGAGGAACGCCTTTAAAATGTAGTTGTCAAACCTTAGCTCCACACGAGTCCACCAATAACCTTTATAGGGCTATATTGAATATAAAGATTGTGTATAGAAAGGGGATAGCCCCTTTCCATATTTTAATAGATCCTGGGGAACTGGGCCTTGGTTGGTGCCTTGAAACAGGTGCAGTCAAAGACACCTGTTGCCGACTTGAAGGGCTTTTTGTCGAGGAGATTCATATCTGCAAAGCCGCCCGAGCAACAGGGCAACCAGTCATCAGTCTGCCTCTTTAGATTGTATTTGGTATCATGCGACATATTCTTGGTAATGTAGTAGGTTCCTCTGTAGTCCTCATCGATCAGAATATTCGCATCATGGAGGTCCCGGCTTATATCCAGGGCTCCCACATGGCCGCTGCCCGAGAATGCCGCCTCAAAATTCAGCTTGGTTCTGGTATTGCTTTCCAGATTGGACTCAAATTCATCAGTAGTATTAGCAAGCTTCCAGTACAATTCCGAGGATAGGTTCTTGCTGAGCGTATCCAGATAATTGAATCTGGCATTCATGGAAACGCCGGAGATGTAGTTCTTGAGACATGTCTTTTCAGCGCCCTTTGACTGGAAATCAATGGGAAAAGAGTACTTGCCCATTTGCATGCCGGCCGGCGCATAGGAAAAGTCTGCGCTCTCCAGGAAGGTCACACCGCGATCGCTGGTTGTTGTATACACATCACTTTTTGAATCGTATTTGGCACCATTGCGCGAATCAAGCTTCGATTCATAGTCATAGCTTCCGCTGCCATGTGCCTGATTGCTCCAAGTCAGGTTTGTGACATCAGTAGTTTGATAAGAGCTAAAAAAACCATTTCCTTTTACATCTTGATCCATATGATATATGTATCTCAATTCTATGCTGGTCTCAGGTTGGCCGCAGGTCAACCCCATGAAAATTACAGAAAATAAAATCGCAAGCAAAAACCCTTTGTACATCTTTCTCAAGACTCTCCCTCCAGGAATGACGACGTCAATATGATCTTTCTTCAAGTGTTGATTAAGCTAGGGTTTTAGCCTTTAAACCTTTTTCGAAGTTTAAATAAGAATTTGAGATTCTTATTTGTAATCAGAATCTTAAATGATGGTCAGCTAAAAATTTAGGAAAGATTTGATGATCCCATTGAGGAATACCAATCTAATATCGATAACAATAGAGATATATGCGCTTCTACTGATTTTATTTTTAATAATAGTATCTACTTCTCCCTTGGGAAATCTATAAATACACAGGGAGTGAGGTAGTTAGGTATATTGATAAGAACCTGAAATCAATTACTGAGGGAGATTCATGTTATCATCCATGTTGAGTACGGTAAGCAGCACCATGAGCGCAGCAAGCACCATGAGCGCAGCAAGCACCACATCAGTGGTCAGCACTTTTGCCACAGTTGGCGTCTCCGAAATCAGCGTTGTAAGTGTCATATGTCTTATAGCTCTGCTCAGCGCCTCAGAAATTCTGTCGGCTTCATCACAATGGAATAAGCGCCTATCAACCATGTTGAACCTGGCCATTGTGCCGATGGTCCTCACATTCTTCCTGATTGTCAGCTATAAAGTGATAGCTGTTGTAGGGACATAAGTGCTTCCTGTAGGACTTTTAGCCCTCAGTCACTATTTTGATCTTTCCAAGGCCATAAAATAGTTGCAATTTCAATTTTGTACCTTTCCGCCCCCACCTACACCCGATATCCTCTTGAAAACGTAGGCATAGAACACAAATATGAGTGCCGGGACAAATATAAAATAAATCAAGATCTTGGATTCCAGAGGTACCACCAGAAATAAGGAGATGTTAGTAACTCCGTGCGCCAGAGATATAATGGGCAGGCTCTTTGTCAGCCGGAAGAGCAGCCCGAAGATGACTCCGGCAAAAGTAACGTAGAGAAGCTCCAGGGGCAATTGGTAGCCGCTATGCATGAATCCGAATATTACGCTCGCAAGCATTAGTCCCGCAATTGAACCCAGCCTCTCTTCCAGTACGGTCTGCTAAGACGATCTGAATATAAATTCCTCCACAATTCCCACAAAGAAGATCATAGTTACAATAAGAATCAAAACATCTTTGATATTGGCGCCCGGTGTCAGCAGTTGGGGATGTATCACATTATATTCTCCCCATCCCAGGGCAAAGCCCACGGAAATTGCCAGGGGCAGATAAAACCAAAAACCTTTAAAGGTCAATCCCGCTTCTGCGCGGCCCACAAAACCTTCTTTCACAATAAAGTAAATAGGTATGAACATGGGTGCGTACACCATGGAATAGGAGTACAGAGTTAAATCGAAAAACACGGGCATGGCGACGTTTAAAAGCCGGAAAAGGGGCATGAGCATAAGCGCAGGATATATACGATTGTTTATATAAATTGAAGATAAAATTAGCAAAATTAAATTGAGGGCATGAACAGGCATCGCAGCGTTGGGTTTGCCTAGAAAGATGAGAAGCTCTGCCAGAATTATTAAAAATACTGGAAGTATTAGATCAAGGTTATATCTTGTAATATCCTTTGCGTTCATCTCAATCCTGATTTATTCTCCAGCAGATTTAATAGATTCCCTTGTTTCGTCCTTTAAGGTAGCGTGCCGCGTTTGCTGTAAATTCGCAGTGGCCCTGTATCCTGATTCAACTCACTTCTCCAAGGATAAATACCTGTTACCAGTTATCCAATCGTCGTTGATATCCATCATTATGCAAACCGCTACTCTCAGGAGCGATTGATCATTTGAGTACGCCCCTGATACGCGACTTCTTCGTTTCAGTTCCTTGTTGATTCTCTCCAGGCCGTTAGTAGTTCGGATCCTTCTCCAGTGAGATCTGGGAAATGATTTGTAATTCCAAAGGTCGAATCGGAATCTGTCAATTGTGTCTGCGGACTTTTTATATCCTTTATCGTCAAGAATA
>JAPKYA010000025.1 GCA_026394565.1 Methanothrix sp. | reverse complement strand
TATGACAGGCCCATTCAGTGATTCATTCAGAATATCAAGCGGTCTCTGACCCATTAACCTCTCTCCAGCGATGATAACCGCAAAAGGCTTCAAATTCCAGACGTGCTCGTTGCATATTTAAACCTATCGGGATATCTGTTGTGCATGAAGATAAAATCCAGGCATCACCTAAGGGGGAGCGACGCTCGGAAGGTAATCGCAAAGATTGAGCCCTTCCTGGACGACCCCTCTCGCCTGCGCCGGGCATCGCTGGAGATGGCGATAAGCGACGAGGGGGTAGATCTCATCTTCGTAGACGGCCGACCTTTGATGATGATTGTGGAAGATCAGCCCTTCTTCACAGTGCAGGGGGCCATTGAACTCATGCCCAAGAAGAGGCTGGTAGTAGTAGATGCTGGAGCCGTGCGCTTTGTCGTCAATGGGGCGGACATCATGAAGCCCGGCATAGTCTCTGCCGATGCTGAGATAGCCGTCGGCGACCTGGTGGTAATCGTAGAGGAGAGGTATAAAAAGCCCCTGGCTATAGGCCGGGCCCTGGTAGCTGGAACGGATATGAAGGGCGAGGGAAAGGCGGTCAAGTCGCTGCACCACGTGGGCGATGTGATCTGGAACGGGCTGGAGGGATGAGATGGAAGAGATAGGAGAGATGATAGGCAAGGGATTTGGCGTCTGGAGGAGCAACTTAAACCTGTGTATTCCCTTCCTGCTCAGCATCTTTGTCTCCATGCTGATCTTGGTGCCTTTCCTGGCAGCATTCTTTATGACCTCTCTGCCCATGAAGAGCATGAATGCGACAATGCTGCAAAATGTTGGGGATATGCAAGAGCTTTTGACTCAGATGCAAGGGTCTTTGGGCGGCCTGGAGACGGACAAGATCCTGCAAATCGCAGCACTGTTCTTCGCGCTGGTCGTGCTATTATCCTTGGTTGATGCGTTCTTTACGGCGGGAGCCATCGGAATGGCCAGGCAGGCTCTGGAGAAAGGAAAATCAGATACTGGTGCCATGTGGTCTGCCGGAAAGAGGCATTTCTTTAACATGTTCCTGGCAACCCTGCTGGTGGGGCTCCTAATCCTGGCCGGGCTGATCTTCCTTCTGCCAGCCCTGGCGCAGGGATCCCATCTTTCGCAGGCGGACCCGCAGGCTATGGGCTTGCTGGCAGTGGGCCTGCTCCTGCTCATCCTTTATGTCCTTGTTCTGTCGTTGGTTCTGGTCGCGGTGCCTTATGCCCTGGTAATAGAGGGACTGGAGCCCGTGCAGGCCATATCGGCGGCCATAAAATTCTTCAGATACAACAAGTTCGATGTGGTGATTTTGTGGCTGGTGGTAGCAGCTTTGTCTACGGGCCTGCAGATGATCGGCGGCGCTTTTTCCACTGGTGAGGGGGCAGGAGGCGAGCCTCTCTCAGCGATCACAGGAATAGTGAGCGTGCTGGTTTTAGCGCCACTATCCAATCTCTGGTGGACAAGGCTTTATATGAATAGAAAGGGAATGCTAACAGTCGATGAGGTGAAGGATCCGTGGTGAATTTTGCAAATCTAAATTATGCAAATCTTATTTTGCGCTTCAGGCAGTATACACTGATGCAGCAGGCAGTCATTGCCGGTCTGATTGTGCTCCTGGTATACATCCCCTATTCCTACTTTTTGCTGCATTTAAACATCGTAGAATCTCTCAGCATGGCGATATATTCAGCCATCCTCTTCATTGTAGTGTACTATATCACATCATCAATTATTACGAAGAAGAGCAAGCAGTTGGCAAAGCAATCCGTGGGGCCGAAGAAGGGTCTTCGCAATAAGTAAGGTGCTTTAAGCGCATTAAGGCGCGTTTGCGCCTTTAGTTAAATATTTTTAAATATATAATCTTGAATCGTCTCTTCTCCCTAAAGTATAAGTCTGCTGCCGCACACAATACTCTGCGAGGGTTTTGTTGATGGAACTAAAAATCGTAGATATAAAAATTCCAGAGGGAGCGAATCTGATTTTAGGGCAGAGCCACTTTATCAAGACGGCTGAGGATATCTATGAGGTCATGGCGGGCACGGTCCCGGCAGCGAAGTATGCCGTCGCCTTCTCCGAGGCCAGCGGCGACTGCCTGGTGCGTACAGAGGGCAATGATGAAGGCCTCATCGAGGCGGCCAGGCAGAATTCTCTGGCCCTGGCCTGCGGCCATACCTTTGTGGTGCTGATGAAGGGAGCTTTTCCCATCAACGTCTTAAACGCCATCAAGGCCGTGCAGGAGGTCTGCGGCATCTTCTGCGCCACAGCCAATCCCTTGCAGGCGGTCGTGGTCGAGACGGAGCAAGGTCGGGGAATTATGGGAGTCATCGACGGCTTTTCGCCCAGTGGGGCAGAAGGGCCTGCTCAGGTCGAGGAGAGGCGCAAGTTGCTCCGGAGGTTTGGATATAAACTTTGATCTGCTTGTAAAAAACGGCCGGGTTTTCACCGCCAGAGGCCAGATGAGCATAGACATCTGGATCAATGAGGGACGCTTTGCCGTCTTGGGCGGAGCGCACCGGGCCGAGGAGAGAATCGATGCGAAAGGTATGTTGATACTGCCCGGAGCCATCGATGCCCATGTGCACTTCCGCGATCCCGGGCCCAATTGCAAAGAGGACTGGGCCAGCGGCTCGGCGGCTGCTGCCGCTGGGGGCGTGACCACTGTGATAGACCAGCCTAACACCACCCCCCGCACACTGGATGCCCGCTCCTTTGCAGAGAAGCTGGAGATAGCTCGGCATCGCTCTCTCGTGGACTTCTGCCTCAATGGCGGAGCAGGCAATATCGAGGAGCTGGCGGCCGCTGGGGCTTGTGCCATAGGCGAGATCTTTTCCTATGAGCACAGCGATGAAAATCTGCAGAAAATTCTTGATGAAGCGGGGCGGGCGGGAATGCTGGCCAGCCTTCATGCCGAGGATGGATTGATCATAAAAGAGATGGCCGCACCGCTCTTGGGCCGGCATGATCCAGAGGTTTACTCGCAGGCGCGGCCTGCGAAGGCCGAGGCAGTGGCCATAGAGAAAGCCCTGGCCTGGTCGGATCGTCTGCACATCTGCCACCTCAGCTCGGCCCAGGGACTGGAAAGGGTAGCGCAGGCCAAGAGTGGCGGGAAAAAGGTGACAAGCGAAGCTGCGCCCCATCATCTCTTCCTCAATATCAAGGACTACAAAAAACAGGGCTCCTACCTGAAGATGAACCCGCCCCTGAGAAGCCAGGCGGACAACGACGCCCTCTGGCAGGGCCTGCGCTCTGGCACGATCGATATTCTGGCCTCGGATCATGCGCCGCACCTGCCCGAGGAGAAGAGGAAAGACATCTGGGAGGCGCCGGCGGGTGTGCCGGGCGTGGAGACCATGCTGCCTTTGCTGCTTTTTGCCGTGAAAAGAAACCTTATCAGCCTGGAGAGGCTGGTAGATGCGATGGCTTCGAGGCCGGCCTGCATCTTCGGCCTGGCCGGCAAGGGCTCCATAGAGCCGGGCAAGGACGCAGATCTGGTGATTGTCGACCCCAAGTCAATCTCGAAAATAAATGCCGATCGGCTGCACAGCCGTGCGGAGTGGACGCCCTTCCATGGAAGTGATGCCATCTTTCCTCAAATGACAATAGTTCGGGGCAGCGTAGTCTACGATGGGGATTTCCTGGTTTCTCCGGGCTATGGCCGCTTTTTGGGAAGGCCAAGGACAAAGCAAAAGGTTTTATGATGGCAAAGACATAATTTTAGGCATGAAATCAGATTCCTCGGGGATCAGCGATCTGGAACGTGTGATCGGCAAGGCAGCGGTTGAGGCTGCCAGGATGTCCAGCCAAGCCAGCCAGGCGGCTAAGAAGATCCTGGGTGATGTGAGCAGCGAGATCAATGAGATGAGCGAGCCTAAGGGCTACGATCTTGCCCCCATCGACCTCATAGAGACGGACGATGAGTTGATCGCCCTGGTGGCTCTGCCGGGGGCCAGCAAGGAGAAGATCGATCTGCGGGTGACTGAGGACAGCCTCTACGTCGAGGCCAAGGCCGCGGTTCGAGAAGGAAAATATCTGCGCAGGGAGATGGGCACAATGGGCCGCAAGCGAGAGATCAAGCTGCCCCTAGAGGTCAAGCCGGAGCAGGCGAAAGCCAGCTTCAAGGACGGCATTTTAGAGGTGCATCTTCCCAAGCTGGTAATAATCAACGCTCAGAGGGTGCAGGTAGAATAGATGAGATGGATGCTGTTTGCATTGCTGCTGGTTGCCCTTTGCCTGGCGGCCAGTATGGATGCGGCAAATGCAGATGAAGCCGCGACCAAGGACACATCGACTAATGATCGATTGGCTCAGAACTTCACCGAGCATTCCTGGATATTTGTAAACGGATACATGGAAGAGTCGAGAGTCCTGCAGACGCAGGCCGGCTTTCACGGCCAGAAGATAGCTCTCAGCACGAGTGGAAGCGGAATGGCCACCAGAACCATAGATTCAGAGGTCTACCGGGACTCGAATAGGGATGAAGCATCCCTCACCATCTCTGCAAATTATGATTATAAGCCCTACACACCCCCGCTCACACAAAGCGACCTTAGAAATGCTCTGTGCGCCAAGAATTACGAGGTGGGCTCGGTCATGTCTGAGAGTTACAACATCGACAAAGATCTCATAAAGGATACGAAGATCTATCAGAACGACAGCTTCTCAGTTTATGAGATCAGCTCCGAGGTCCAGGGGACCGCCAGGATCGGCCAACGGGTGCAGAAGAATGCCAAGACTGTGCCGTCCTTTATAATGGGCGGGACATACATGGGATACGTGCAGATCAGATCGGAAACGATTGTGGGAAATACCTCCGTTTTGACCTTACCCTGCCCGTGAAGAGTTCAAGGGAGAGCAGTCACATCGTAGCCGCGTAGTGAGCCAGGGCGGCCGCCTCTCGTATCTCGCCTAGGTCCAGGGAATAGTGCAAGTGGCCTTTGCAGCGGCAATCAGTGCAGCCGAAGCCCGGCACTGGCACGAGCCGCTTTCCGATCTCATCCGCAATGCGGCACTCCAGATCCAATGTGGTTTTGGTGATGAATACCTCCAGGAAGCCGGCATGGGGCAAGAGGTAGTCGATGTGCCAGCGTCGAGTTGTTTTGATGCCCTCCAATACCTGGATGTGGCGATCCACGCGCTTGAGGCCGCCCTGGCCCCGCGCCGAGCCGGTGTAAGAATAGAAGCCTTCTGCAAAGCCAATGACGCCCAGGGAGCCGACCTTTATCCGCCCTGCCCGCGGCAATGAAAGGATGAGGGTATAAATTCCGGGCTCATTTCCCTGCGGCTGCATGACAAATGCTCAGGATGGCGGCTATTTGAGCCTGATGCTTTGTAGAGGTAGCGTCGAGGAACTATACGAGATGCATATTAAAGCAAGACTTTTCTAGGATGAAGTAGCAATAGTGGCTTGGAGTGAATTTAAGTGAAGTTATTATTAGCAGCAACCTTAGTGCTCGTTCTATCGGCCATGGCGGCAGCCGTGCCGGAGAGCCAGCAGCTTGGACCGTATACTGTAACGTTTGATATGAATACGAATCTTCCGCATGAACTGATGGCTGCAGAGCCTATTTCCGCCCAATCTGCCACAATTTACAATATGCAGATCTTTACCGACAACACCACCAAGGCGATATTGACCATTAGCGAGTACGCTAATCCCATAGATTCGACTCTGGGGGTATATAAGCAGATAGCTGCCATGAACATGGCCCTCAATTACTTCAATACCACCAGTGTGGTCGGCAAAACCATTAACGGAAAGGAAGGCTTCTTAATCAGCGGAGTGCCCTTCCCTGAAAATACAATTGCTCCGGCAGACGCCAGACTATTTAATGCCCTCTACTGGCTGGATAGCCAGAGCTGTGAATGCGGACCGGTATCTGTAGGCACAACCAGCGTGGACATAACTTCATCTTACCCACAGGATGTCACTGAGAGCTTGCTCTCCAGCCTGCAAGTCGTGAAGGGCGAGGCTGCGGCCCCGGCTCAGGGCGGCCAGGTTCTGCCTCCGGCTTAAGTAATAGCTTTCCGTCTTTTTTTTGCGAGAAGGGGTTTTATTAGCTCGCCTTCCTTGCCGGCAAAAATCTACTTCTCGTGGCCTGAATGGATGCTTAAAAAAAGATTTATGCCGCCCTAGAATCGCGGCCTTCGTAATCTAGTACTGGATCTGCTTGGCCAGAGGATCGGACCACGCACCTGCCGCAGGCGCTGTGGAGACATCATAAGTGGATATGATATTTCCCTCGGCATCCTGCAGAGAGACCAGGTTATCGATCCAGAGGGGAGCAGAGCTGTTGGTGTAGATATCGCTCTTGCTGCCCGCGCCCTCGCCCTCATGCACGCGAACTGATGCTTCCTCTTCCAGGGTCAGCGCCGGGAAGGTGAAGGTGGTATTTTCGGCTGAGGCCAGCGTCCATCCAGTCAGGTCCCAGGGACCTACCGCCTGGTTTGTTACCTCTACGTACTTGTCTTCTGCCGTGTTTACCCTGGTGATGCCAACCTTTACCGCGGGCGTGGCCGCGCCGGCCTCACGAGTGAATACCGTATCCCTGTTGGCAGTCTGGGAAACATCCACGTATTCCTGTGCGGCGTTCTTTCCCAGGACCGTCGCAGGTCCTTTAACGTATTTGGAGAGCTGCTGGAATCTCGATGCGACCGCTTGAGGAGCAGCTTCAGTCGCTTCCACGGTTTCCTTCAGAGGGGCGGCGGCTTCTTCTACCGGCACGACGTTTGCGATAACTGTATCATTTGTGGCATTCATGGCACCCTGTGCCAGGACTGGCCCTGCTGAAAAGCTCAGCAATATTGCTAATAGTATCAATGCACTTAAACATCTCATATTTGTACCTCAAACAATGCTAATCTCAGAAAAATATAAGCCTTTCTAAAAATCTCTTTGTATTAGGATTTATTAATCCAAATCTTCAAGCCAAGAGAAAAATGACCGGCAGGGAGAACCCTGCCTTGCGCCATTCCTGGGCGAATCTCAATATAGTCAATGAAATTTACTTTTCTTCGGTGGTATTGTTAGCAGGCATCTCAATTGTGGTATTATTGAGGGGCATTGTGATGCTTGTGTTATTTTCCTCGGTGGTGTTATTCGCAGTCAGATTTCCAGTTTCAGCTTCTCCAGACTCAGCGAAGGCAACTCCCAGAGAGAGAGCCATCAGGAGAGAGAAGAGCACAATTCCACTTGTTACTTTGCTCATAGTTAACACTCCATTTGCGTTATGGGCCTATATGAACATGGATCTGCATTTAAGCTTTTCTCCAGAACGAATCTATATATTTTATAATGCGAAAAGGATTTGTCAATAATCGAGGTATTTTCACTAAATAGAAAACGATAAGATATCACATATCGCATTTAATTGCTCATCATTTAGAAATAAATCTTCAAAATAAAATTGTTCTTCAGAGAGAACTAATTCCGTTTTTCTTAGAAAACGTATCTCAATGAGCTAATAGCGAATAATTTATTCATCATTAAAGATTCTTATTTATGATCCTTCTTTTATGCATTCTCTAAACTGTTTGGCGTTCTCTTTCGCTGGTTATGTTCTTCTGTAGTTCCTGCAGCTCTCTATGAACCTATCCACGGAAAATGAATAGAAATGAGCATGCAGGTACCCGCCCAAGGTGTTATGCTCCACCAGGCCGTCCCGACCGTCTTTGATGCCTTTGCCTCTGCATAGCCGGTACGCGAAGCGCGCGTCTTTCTCGCAGTTAAATCGCGAATAATGAAACTCGTGCCCGCGAAGGGTTTTGCCAAGACCGGCAACGGGATTTTGCCCTACTGCCTCAGCCTGGACGTACCCCAGAGCGGCAAGCCGTTTGGTCATAATTGTAGTGCCGGGCAATGCCCCCACCATTCTAAAAGTGCCCGTCTCCATTTCGATGGCGCGGCCCAGGTACATCAGCCCGCCGCACTCTCCATAGATGGGCATGCCGTCTTCCGAGGCCCGCTTGATCTGCCTGCGGGCGGGAGAGGCTTCCAGCCGGGCGGCATGCAGCTCCGGGTAGCCGCCGCCGATGTATAAGCCGTCCACATCTGGCAGATCGTTCTCCAGCGGGCTGAAGAAGACCAGCTCTGCGCCCCGCCTCTCCAATTCGCGCAGGTTCTCATAGTAATAAAAACAGAAAGCTTCATCCTGGGCAATGCCTATGCGTACAGATTTCTCTGCATCGGCCAACTCTTCCCGAGCAGGAGAGGGCGGAGCGCTGAGCAACAGCATCTCGTCGATGGCAGCATGCTTTTCCAGCAAGGCGGCCAAAGCCGCTACATCGTGCTCCTTCTCAAAGCCCATCACCAGGCCCAGGTGACGGCTCTTCATCTCCATCTCCCTCTCCCGCGGCAGAGCTGCGAATACGGGCTTGTCCAGGCAGCTTTTCAGCATTGCCAGGTGCCGCTCGCTTCCCACCCGATTGAGAACCGTTCCGGCCAGGCGTACGCCCCTGTCAAATTCCAGAAAGCCCTTCTCCACGGCAGCAGCGCTGCGCGACATGCCGTGCACATTTATGACCAACAGAACCGGAAGGTCCAGGATCTTGGCCACCTGTGCGGTGCTGCTCACATCGGTTCCGTCCATGCCGTCGTAAAGGCCCATGACCCCCTCCACCACGGCCACGTCCGCGCCGGCGAGAGCCGAGCAAAAAGAGCGGCGCACGCCCTCCTCGCCCATCATGAAGGGATCGAGATTGCGCGAGGGCCGCCCGCAGACGGCAGTGTGATGAGACGGGTCGATGAAGTCCGGGCCGACCTTGAAGGGCTGTACATTCAAGCCGCGAGCGCATAGCGCGGCCATGAGGCCCAGAGTGACTGTGGTCTTGCCCACGCCGCTGTGGGTGCCCGCGATGAGGACGGAGGGGATATTGCGGACAATGCCTCCAGAGGTTTCTATTTCGCTCATTGCTGTGCGCCAATGCAACTGCTTCGATATAAGAACATCCCAGGTTGATTTAGTGATAAGGGCTCGGGCTGATTGCGAGAAACGCCTCAGCAAATCTCTATTAACACCACCCATCATCTTTTGATTCATGCTGGTTGGCGTAGTTTTGCGTGGCAAGTACGGCGAGCGCCTTCTGGAGACCATCAAGACCAGGACGGACTTTGCAGTCGTCTCCGTCGAGGTTCCCCAGGTGCTGCCCGGCTTCATCGAGGACCCGGAAGAGTTTGTCAGGGAGCTGAACCTTGATCCCAGGATCTTCCAGGCGGATCTGCTCATTCTCTACACATTTCACCCAGACCTGACTCCTGAGATCGTGCGGCTTGCGGCGAAGGGCGGAGTCAAAGCGGCCATAATTCCAGGAGGCATGGGCCGGGCAGGCTCCATCGGCGAGCTGGAGAGGATCGCAGAGAGGTACGGCATCCATATCGAGGTGGATGAGATCTGCTGCACCCTGGAGGAGTGCGGCGTTCCGGTCATTGACGAGTTTGCCAAGAAGCTGGGCAAGCCGGAGCTGGAGGTGGAGACTAAGGACGGGCGCATCAGCAATGTAACTGTTGTGCGCGGCTCGCCCTGCGGAGCCACCTGGCATGCAGCGGCGGGCATCGTAGGCAAGACCGTGGATGAGGCGCCGTCCATGACCGGCCTCTTCTGCCAGCAGTATCCCTGTCGCGCCGTGCGCGGAACTCCGGGAGGCATCCACACCTCAGGAGACCTGCACAAGGACGCCGTGGAAAGGGCTCTGGGCAAGCTTACCAACCTCAAGCTGCCTGAGCAGTCCCGGCCCATCAAGATCGAACCGGGAAAGAAGGGGCAGAGGGCATGAGAGATAAGGTGGTAGAGGCCACGGTACGTGCCCTGCAAAGAGCTGAGACCTCCCTGCCCGACTGGGTCCTGCAGAGAATCGAGCAGGCAGCCGCTCAGGAGAGCCATCCCCTCGCCAGGCACCATCTGCAGTTCATGCGGGAGAATGTGCAGATCGCCAAAGAAAGGCGCCTGCCCCTCTGCCAGGACACTGGCCTGCTCATCTTTCATGTGCAACTGGGCCGCGAACTGATTTTGGACTTCAGCCTTTCTGAAGCGATAGCGGAGGGCGTGAGAATTGCCACGCGAGACATTCCGCTGCGCCCCAATGCCGTTCATCCCCAAACCCGCCAAAACAGCGGTGACAACACCGGCCTATGCATGCCCGACATTATTTTGGATTATGTAGATGGCCGGGGCCTGTTGCTCACCGCCTTTCCCAAAGGGGCAGGCTCGGAGAACATGAGCCTGGTGGGAATGCTCAACCCCGCCGACGATCCCTTTGAATTCATTGTGAAGAGCGTGGGCGAGCGCGCTGCTAACGCCTGCCCGCCTCTCTTCCTGGGCATAGGTCTAGGCGGCAGCTTCGATCTGGCAGCGCGCCTGGCCAAGCGGGCTCTGCTCAACATGCCCGGCTCATCTCAGGAGGAGCTGCAGCTCCTGGAAAGAATCAACGCCCTCGGCATCGGCCCCATGGGTTTGGGCGGAGACACCACCGCTCTGGGCATAAAAATCGAGAAGGCCTTCTGCCACACCGCCTCTTTGCCCGTGGCCATAAATTTTCAGTGCTGGGCCAACCGCAGCGCAACTGAGGTGATCCAATGACCGATTATCATCTGCAAACTCCCCTTTCGGGCGCGGATGTGCAAAAGCTCGCGGCCGGAGATGTGGTATTTTTGAGCGGGCTGCTCTTCACCGCCCGCGACAAAGCCCATGCCCTGATGCGCCGAGAGGGATGCCCTGTCTCTCTGGAGGGAGCCGCTCTCTATCACTGCGGACCGCTCATTTTAGACGACCGGGTTCTTTCCGCCGGGCCGACCACCAGCGGTCGCATGGCCCGCTACACGGAGGAGATCCTGCGGCTGGGAGTCAAAGCCATCATCGGCAAGGGCGGCCTGCCCGGCGAGCCCTTCCAGGACAAGGCCGTCTACCTGGCCTATCCAGGAGGCTGCGGCGCGGCTGCGGCACAGCAACTGAGGGTGTTGGGCGTGCACTTGAAGGAGCTTGGCATGGCTGAGTCCCTCTGGGTGTTTGAGGCCAGAGAATTCGGCCCCATGATCGTAGCCGTAGATTCCCACGGCAGAGATCTCTATGAGGAGGTGAGAAGGTCAGCGCAAAGGAGGGAGGCGGACTGAAACGTGCCGCCCAGGAGACCAGGTATTTAGTGGATCGCGGCTATCCCAATGACACCGCCGTTCGCTATGTCTCAGATCACCACCGCCTGCCGGAAGGGCAGAGGATTGTGCTCCTGAGAACTATCGTTTCCGCCGAGAGGGCGCAACGCCGAATGGCCAAGGCCCTGCGGCTGCATGCTCTGCGCGGCAGGGCGGTGTTCGTGGACGGATACAACGCCCTCATCACCACAGAGAGCCTGCTGGCAGGTTTTCCCGTCTATCTCTGCGACGACGGCTTTTTGCGGGATACGCGAGGATTTTTCAAAAGCTACAAAGAATCCAGGATTACGGTTAGCGCGCTCTGTGAGATTTTTGATCTGCTGGCTCAAGCATTGCCCTCTCGCGTAGAGGTGCTCTTGGATCAGCAAATCAGCCGCAGCGGAGAACTGGCCAAAGAGGCGCGCAGCCTGATGGCAGAGCGGGACCTGCCGGGAGAGGCCAGGTGCGCCAGGGATGTCGACCATCAGCTCAAGGTCTGCGGGTCCATAGTTGCCAGCAGCGACGGAAATGTGATCGATGCCGCATCGAGCGTGATAGATCTTCCTGGGGAAATTGCCAGAGAACGGGGCATAAGCCCGCTATTGCTTGAATAATTTTCAATCGTCATCTTTTTATGGTACAGTTAATTATTATACTATTGGGGTCGCAATAAACTTACGGAGTAATGGGTGAGTTGCAATGAGAGAAAGAGTTCTAGCAATAGTCGTTCTGGCGGTCTTGGTCATGGGCGGAGTAGGTCAAGCATCCCATCCCATGTTCTTTCCGCTTTCCGAACATACCATAGCCAAAGAGATCAGCCAAAACGGCATGCCGCTTTACAGGACGTATACATTTACATCAGATGATGAGCAGGTCGCCTCCTGGCTGCTGATATGGCGGGACGCGAAGGTGCACAGTGTGGAGTGG
Organism: Methanothrix sp.; assembly: GCA_026394565.1. Lineage (GTDB taxonomy): Archaea > Halobacteriota > Methanosarcinia > Methanotrichales > Methanotrichaceae > Methanothrix. The sequence goes on along the minus strand of JAPKYA010000025.1, from coordinate 9,024 downwards.
AGATGGTACTGGCCGGAGGGCAGGACGTATGCCCGGTCTTTCAGCACCATTCCGCCCATCGACGGATTCACGGGAATGTGGGCCGCACCTGTCTGGAGCTGCCTTAAGATCAAGGGAACCGACGTCGCCCGCCTGCCTGGAACCTGGAAGGTGGATGTGATTGTGGACTACAGAAAGGTGCTCACGGAGTACTTCACCATCAACAGCCCACAGGCCTGCTAAAAAAAGGGACAACTGAAGATATCCGGGACAGCCGGATGAAAAACGAAATATCGCCTCTGATTTGGCCGATTTTAGCTGTGTCTTTGATCTTTTGCTGGAAAGAGAAGATCGGCTGAAAATGCGATCATATTTAATCTTGAAAATACTCATTATCATTTGGTGGCAGAGATGATGCAACTTGAATTTGGCGGCAAGGAACTAGATGGCGAAGTTCGTCGGCTTTTTGATATGAAGGAAGTGATCTTTGATCAAAGCTGGCTTGCAGGGGCAGAGGACTTTGAGCTTTATTACATGTATCGCGACCTTTTCTTAAGCCGGGCGGATAAAGAGAAGCTCCTGCAACAGGATCTACGCTATGATATCACTATTATTCCACCAAACATGCTCGGTCGCGAATACATCAAGACTGCAGGCCATTACCATCCGCTTGTGCCCGGCAGAGCCGTCACCTACCCGGAGCTTTACGAGGTCCTGGAGGGTGAAGCCCTTTATCTTTTGCAAAACCAGGATCTCAGCGACGTAGTGGCAGTTTACGCCTCCGCGACGGATAAGGTCCTCGTGCCGCCAGGCTACGGTCATATCACCATAAACCGCTCCAATAAGACTCTGAAGATGGCCAACTACGTGGCCAGGAATTTCTCATCACTTTATAGTCCCTTCCGAGAGAATGGGGGTGGAGCTTACTTTTTCACAAAAAACGGCTGGATAAAGAACGATCGATGCCCTGAGGCGGCAGAGCTGCGGCGGATCGAGGCTCCGGACAGCTCAAGCCTTCGCAAACTCGGCCTGACCAAGGGCCGGGAGATGTATCCACTGCATAGAGTGAAAGGTCTTCTGGATTACCTGACAAAGCCGGAGGAGCATTTGGAGATCTTCGCGGGACTCATCTGAATGCATCGATTTAAGGCGCATATCGAGCTACTACGCCCTCCCCTCGCGGCAATGGATCTGGCCATGCCCGCCGCCTCGGCGCTTTTGGCGGTTTACGCCGTGGAGGGGGCCCTGCCGCCCTTGCTGCCGTTTCTCATTGCCTCCCTGGGAGCTTACTGCGCCATCACCAGCTCCTATGTCTACAACGACTGCTGCGACATCGACGTGGACAGCATCGCATTGCCCAATCGGCCCCTACCGTCGGCCATGCTGGGCAAGCGCGAGGCCCAGCTCTGGTCGCTATTTCTTTTTCTTGTCGCCGGGGCTGTGGCCCTCTACCTCAATGCGGAGAGCTTTGTGAGCCTCCTGGCGGCCACGCTGCTCATCACCATCTACTCCGCCTGGGCCAAGAGAAATACGCCCTTCTCCTGGATCTTTGTGGGGCTGTCCTTCGGGCTGGTGCCTCTGGGCGTCTGGCTGGCACTGGAGCCGGCCGGGCTTCTCAGAGCCGGACCGGGCCTTCATCCCGCCGCCCTGATCCTGGCGGCCATGATCGGCATCACCGATTGGGGCTTTACCAACTGCGATGCCTCGCGGGATGTGGCTGGCGATAAGGAGAAAGGCATTCCGACAACGCCCGCCACATATGGAATTGCGGCCACGGCCAAGATGGTGGCCGGCTTCTGGATCATCGGCGTCGTTCTCTCCATCGCCCTGGGCCTTTCCGCCGGCCTGGGATGGCTCTACCTGGCTGCGGCTGCCGGCGCAGGCGGCTGGCTTCTGCTACAGAACCTGGACTTCGTGCGCCATCCTACTGCAAAGAGGGGTGAAAAGCTGTTCTACCAGTCAGCCAACTACCGCGCCGTGCTCTTTGCGGCCATAATAGTCGACGTCCTGCTCAAGCAGGCTCTGAGCATGGCGGCAGGACTCTGAATGACGTTGACAAAAAAAGGAGATGGGAATATCTGCGATTACACGCACGGTAGCCAGTCAACGCTGATGGCTCCGCATGTGGAGTTACCCCAGAGCTGGATGAACTTCTCGATACTGAACACGCCAGTCAGATCCTCGACGGATCTGCCGTACTCGGCATGGCGGCCCTTGAGCTGATTATCGGCCAATGGGTCGCGAGAGATCCAGCCGATGTGGGCTACGCCGATAACGTTGCTGTTCAGATTGGCTTCGAGAACACCGGTGCAACAGGCTGGACAGCCATCTCTGCTGATCCCGCGATTGGCGAAGTTGAGGCTAAAGTTGCCGTACCCCCTGGTCTTGACCTCAGTGGTCTTCTGCAGGTGCTCAGCATGGGTATACATCTCAGTCAGCACAGCTCCTATCCTGTAGTTCTGCACGCACAGCTTCTCCACCCATTTCTGGTCGTAGGTGCCTGTCTGATATGAGACCGGCATGTACTCGAACTCTGCTTCCTTGGTGAAGTTGATGTAGTCCATGGGGCATGAAGTGCCGGTTGGCCATTCACAAGCCCTATTCAGGATAGAAATTCCTCCGCCTAATGGTATCCAACTCCAGCCAATGGGCCAGTAGTTTCTGTTGAGCTGCCTCTCGGCCTCAAGCTCAGTCCTCTCGGTGATGACATTACCGGAGCCAGACTCCTTCTCTACCAGCTTCTGGCCGTTGAAGCCAGTCTGGGTGGAGATGATCATCTCTACGTTCTTGTAGCCGACACCCTTGACGGATGCCTTTTCGTACATGTAGTTGGCAGCTCCTGCCATGCCGATTAACGCAATAGCCAGTACCGCCAAAATCAGTAGTCGCTTCGTTTCGTTCCCTCCTAGCTAGAATGACAATCAGGTCAAACAGTATCATATTTGAACGTTATGGATGATTATTTAGATGAATAGGAGGGAGGCAAAAGTCTATGATGCAGGAGGGAAAAAGACGCACTTCGACCTTTGCCATGCACTACATACGGTAATCGCCGATACAAAAGGTTTTCGGTTCAGGCTGAAAAAATCAGCTTGAAGGCGGCAGCGCGCTGGAATCTCATACAGACTGATAATTGAGCCGCCGCAGCGTCCCGGGCTCAGGCGGTAATCTTGGTCTTGGCGATGTACTTGATCAGCTCCGAGCCGATCCTGGCCTTCTTCCGAATCTGATCGGCCACATCATCGACAGATGCGCCGCCTGCTGCCAGGACGCGGATCTCCTCAAGTGTGGTATCGTCCACGGTGAAGTACTCGTCCAGGTCCTTTCTGTGGCCCCATACGTCGCCTTCCAGCATATCAATGCCCTGCATCTCCAGGAATACCTTGATGGCATTGGACATGGTCTTGCGGTAGGATGGTGGAACCTGAATCATTCTCAGCCTGGGACATCTCTGCATCAGGTTAAGGAAATCTACATTGCTGGCGCGAAACGCCAGATGAACTGTCTTCTCATTGGGGTTCAAATTGGGGATCTCATTTCTGGCGCTGATTACTCTAAGTCTCATTTTAGCACTCCGAACTTTAAACAGCATTCCTAATATTAATAGACACTTCCGCTGTACACATCATACTAAAACGATTGCAACTGACGCAATCATCACTAAAAATTTGGAATTTAGCGCTGCGCTGGGGTGAGAGATTCAATCACCGAAGTGATGGCCCGACCCTGCCCGAAGCTCGACATTAAACCGGCTCGAAGGCGGCACAAGCGCTGGAATCTCTATTCGATTTAAGGCCACTCTTGGCCTTAGCCGTTGCTTTCGTGGTCATTATGCCAGGAGCGCATGGCAAGGGCTTCGAAAATGATTCTAAAATTGTTAACCTTTGCCCATTATCTCCTCATCATCCCCAGCAGCTTCGTCGCCTCCACCCGCCCGTACCCGCCCTGCTTCGCAGCATCCTCATCAAAGCGCTCCACCTCGTCAGGCACAATTCCTGTGCCCATGATGGTGAAGGGCACAGGATCGCGGCTGTGCGTCTTGATGGAGATGGGCGTGGCATGATCTGGCAGGAGAAGCACGCGCCAGTCTTGGCCGCTCTTTTGCAGCCCCTCCACCACCGGGCCCACGACCAACTCATCGAACAGCTCAATGGCTCTCACCTTCAGCCCGGTGTTGCCCTCATGGCCTGCCTCATCCGGGGCCTCGATATGCAGATAGACGAAGTCGCAGCGCTGCAGTGCCTCCAGCGTTGCCTGCACCTTTCCATCATAATTGGTATCGATGGTGCCCGTCGCGCCGGCCACGTCTATGACCTCCAGCCCCGCGTACCTGCCTATGCCCTTGAGCAGGTCCACCGCCGAGATCATGGCTCCCCTCAGGCCGTATTTCTCGGCGAAGGAGGGCATGACCGGCGCCGGCCCCTGCCCCCAAAGCCAGATGGCATTAGCTGGGCGCTTGCCCTCAGAAATGCGCTTTTCGTTCACGGGATGGCGGGCGAGAACGGGCCGCGCTGCCTCCATGAGCCGGATGAGCAGCTCGCTGTCCGGGCCGCTGGGCAGATGCTCTGCAACGGGCTGGTCGCTGATGTCGTGCGGTGGCGTGCAGACTGCCTTCGCGCCGGCCTTCAAGACAAGAAGATTTCTGTAGCTCACGCCTGCGTAAAGCCGCCGCTCAGGCATCAATGGCTGCAGTGCCTCGATCAGCTTGCGGCCCTCTTCAGTTGTAATGTGCCCGGCGCTGTAGTCTTTCATGATGCCGCCCTCAATTGTCACAAAATTGCAGCGAAAGGCGATGTCGGCTTTGCCCAGCGCGACATTCATGGCCGCCGCCTCCAGAGGTGCGCGACCGGAGTAGTGCTTGTCGGGCGCATAGCCCATGACGGAGAGATTGGCCACATCGCTTCCCGGCGGAAAACATTCTGGGACAGTCTGGGCCAGACCGCTGCGACCTTGCAAGGCCAAACGGTCCATGTTGGGCTTATTGGCCGCCTGCAAAGGCGTCTTTCCTTGCAGCGCCGCCAGCGGCAGGTCTGCCATGCCGTCGCCTAAGAGAACTACGAGCTTCATCAAGGCTACCATCGGGAAAATAGTATTAATCGTCTTCGTCTGGATTCCTAAGAGTGTTATTTCGGCTCTTAGCTATTTCGAGTAGCTAACCTCAGGTTACGGGTTGAAACGTCGTTAGCCACTGGTTATAACCAAAAGGAGTCGGTTGTTCTATTACTCACTCGAAACCGCGAGGAACCAGATTTATGAGCGGTGCAATCCTGAAACCTTGAGTTTAAATCCCATGAAGACTCTATAGGATCTTGATATGTTCTGCGAATACATTCATGCCGCGCTGTCCAAGGCAACTTTTGAGATCATAGAAGACGAAGAGCCATTTTATGGAGAGATTCCACAACTGCGTGGCGTGTGGGCTATCGGAAAGACTCTGGAAGAATGCCGTGAGAACTTGAAAGGTGTTATCGAAGGCTGGATCGCCCTGAGGTTGAGATTGGGGCTGGCTATCCCCCCCATCAATGGGATTGCAATAGGCACACCTACAAGAGCTGAGGCAGTTGTATAGGCTTACAAATGTCTCCTGGAGCGAGCTGGTCAGACGGCTAAGAAAGCTCGGCTTTGAAGGCCCCTTTCTTAGCAGCGGCCCGCATCCCTATTTCATGAGGAAAGGGGATTTGACCGTAGACTTGCCAAATCCGCATAAGCAGGATATTGGCGTTGGCCTTCTCAAGAAGGTCTTGAAGCAGGCTGAGGTCAGCCGTGAAGAATGGTTTTCTGTGGCGTGAACGTATCCTCAGATACATTCCCTTGCACATGGCGGCGAAGGGCACCGCATCGCGGCTGTGCGTCTTGTGTATATCTTTGCATTCTGACTGACGAAAATGGCTGGCCGGTGGTCAAGGCCGGGCAGCGCGACGAAAGCGCCCTGCGGGCTCTTGCGGCGTTCCATTTTCCTCCCCCAGGATTACCGGCGGCATCGATCTCCTGCCGCCTTGTTTCATATCCTTGCGGTACACTCACCCCCTCGATTTTGCGCCTTGCCAATGGATATTTAACACTCATAAGTATGCATAAACGGCAAGTGAAACGGCGGCGGCGCACCCGCGCCGCAAGCTGCGGGGTATTGCGTTTTAAAATAATCCATCTTTTTTTATTCTTTTATGGTCAGGACCTAAATCGCTTCTGATAATAGAGTCATTCAACAGATACAAATAACTGTGCTGATATTGCTGAATTGGCTGAGGGATTTAGCCAGGAATCTGCAATGCACCGATTTGTTTTTGCCTGTTTAGTGCTCGCTTTGATGGCGCAGGGAGCTTGGGCCGAGGGACAAGCTTCGTCAAATGAACATGAAAAAATCTTAGAAAACATTCCGAGTTACTCCCAAGATAACACTCAGTGGTGTTCATGGGTAAGTGCTCAGATGGTTTTGAATTATTATGGCTACGATATATCTCCTTAAGCAATTGCAATTAAGACATTTGAACTTGCTGGTCAAACATGGGGCGGCACAGACAATGACGGGTTGCCTCCGAGATATTATACGTTTTATAAAGATGCAATAAGATCTTTAAGTAATGATAATATCCTTGTCGAAGAAATAAATGCACAGGACAAAGATGAAGTATTAAATAAAATATTTGAAGCAATTGATAGAGGGTACCCGATAATCCTTCTATCAGGAGGGCCTTGGTTATATGATGCAACTGATTTTCCAGATACATTTTGGAGCGAATACACCAGAGAAAGTAGTTGGCCAAGTGGAAACCATGCTTCCGTGATTGTAGGTTATTCCTTGAAGGAAGAAATGAATAATTTCCTGTCTTTTGGGCCATTAACCTTCCTAACTAATCTACTCGATTATCCTCCCGTGATAAAAATACACGATCCGGCGACCGCTGCGAGCGGAGTAGGAATCTATTGGGTATCCTATAGCAAACTATTTGAGAAAACGATCGGATATCCTTCAGTTGCTAAGCTACTGATAGTGAAACCAAATTCAGAAGCTAATGCTGGTTCTGAAATGGAAGGCAGTTCTCCCATAGTACAGACATTTCAGGTCACACCTCTGAACTTGGTCCTTGGTGAATCCTTTGCAATCAGCTATAATATATCAGATAGTGGTGGATCTGGTTTAAACCAAGTTGAGCTATGGCGTATGGATAACAAAAGCGACTGGCAGCAGATCAAGAACGACACACTGGCGAATGGTGATGGTCCAATCTCAGGCTCGTTCACGGACTCTCCTTCAGCATCAGGAGAATATTGGTATGGCCTGCATGTAGTTGATAATACCGGTAATTGGAATGATGAAAAGAATTCTAACACAAATAACCCGTCGGACAGTAACGAACCGATTAAGGTAGACGTAAAAGGACCTAAGGTCATAACAACAAACACCAGCAGAGCTGAACTCTACAGGTTAGACCACAATGGTTGGGTGTATTCGGTCTCATTCAGTCCCGACGGTAGCAAGGTAGCAGCGGCCAATGGTGACGGCACAGCTCGAATATGGGACGCATCAACCGGCACGGAACTGCATAGGCTGAACCATGATTATCGGGTTAATTCAGTTTCATTCAGTCCCGACGGTAATAAGGTAGCAACTGCTAGTTTAGACACAACCGCTCGAATATGGGATGTATCAAGCGGCGCGGAATTGCACACGCTGGACCACGATAATGAGGTGGTTTCAGCCTCATTCAGTCCCGACGGTAATAAGGTAGCAACAATATCCAAAATGGCGGCCAATGATGACTTACGAGGCTGTATCGCTCGAATATGGGACGTATCAAGCGGCGCGGAATTGCACACGCTGGAACATGATGTGAAATTAGTCTCATTCAGTCCCGACGGTAATAAGGTAGCAACGGCCAATGGTGCCGGTACAGCTCGAATATGGGACGTATCAAGCGGCGCTGAACTGCATAGGCTGAACCACTACTATCAGGTGAATTCAATCACTTTATGTCCGGTGAATTCAATCTCATTCAGTCCTGATGGGAGCAAGGTAGCAACGGCCAGTTCTGACCATTCCGCCCGAATATGGGACGCATCAAGCGGTGCTGAACTGCAGAAGCTGGACCATGATGACGAGGTAGGTTCGGTCTTATTCAGTCCTGACAGCAGCAAGATAGCAACGATCTGTCGTGACGGCACAGCTCGAATATGGGACGTGTCGAGCTGAACTGCAATGGCTGAATCGCTGGTGAACAGCGCCTTCGCCAGCCTTCAAATCCCGGGAGCTGGCCAGGGGTGCTAAGGCCCTGCAGAAGGCCGCCCGCGACAGGGCCAGGAGGCGGGAGAGGGCTGCAAGGAGAGGCGGACGCAGGCCCTGGTGCAAGCCGAGGCCCTCCTACAGGCATGCTTGAAGGGCTAAATCTTGCGGAAGATGAATCTGCCTCATCGGAACTTCGCGCCTTCGCGTGATACCCAGAACCCTGCGCGAAGAAGCCACGATCGCCGACCTCAAGCAGCTATTTCTTCTTTTTCTTGGCCGCTTCGGCCTCACTGGCATTTATCTCCGCCAGATGCTTGTTCAACACCTTGGCCAGTGTGTTGAGCTTGACTCTGGTACAGGTGGCACCGCGGGTTATGCCGGTTACGATATCCACTACCTCTCCGCTGGTTTCCGTATTCTGATGGGACGGCTTGACTGCGCGCGTCTTGATGCCTACCTTGGCGAAATCCTCCATATCCATGGGGCACTGCGCCACCACTACCACTGGAATATCCACCTGCGCCAAGATCTCCTTGGCCTTGTGGATGACGTGAGAGCGCACATTGCCCAGATGCAGAACGGCAATCTTATGGCGCGCCACCTGCTCCAGCTCCCTTTCGTTCAGCCCGAAGGTGGGGCCGTAGCCTCGCGAAGCCTGGGGAAAGCTCTCCGGAACTCCGGTTCCTGCCTCCAAAACCAGTACGCTGGTCTGAATTCCCTCCCGGCGCAGCCCATAGGTCATCTCGCAAACGGGTTTGGTGATGTGACGCCTTCCCGGAGACATGGCTATGGCGATCACATCCGGCTTTGTCGCCTCAGAG
>JAPKYA010000118.1 GCA_026394565.1 Methanothrix sp. | reverse complement strand
TCGCAGTGCATCAACAATGAACTGTTCCGTGTGGTTACTAATTGGAAGAGTATCAAAAGCTGCTTTCGTGATTTCAGATATCGCTTTGATGTCCGACTTGATCTCATTGCGGATAACGATGTCCATGTCCAGCTCACACCTCGTGCTTTATCTATTGACAATAAAGACATTACGACTTGTTCTGTTGCATCCTGTGATGTTACGACATTTAGGACGGTTGATTGATATTGGTTTTGCCAGGCCGCCACCACAAGGTTCAACAGAGCGGCTTAAGGCAATCGTGATATATCCGCCCGTCAATCCTCTCGCTCATGCGCGTTGCAATCATTGTCTCCGATCCAGAGGACTGGACTGCCCAGTCCCTCCTTGCCTCCTTCTTAAAGAAAGGCGTGGATGCATTTTTCCTCAACTTCTCAGACCTCTTCGCCGACATCGGCAGCATTCAATCCTTTAGCTGCTCTGGAGTCGATCTCCTGCATCTGGACGCCCTGTTGGTGCGGGACCTGGGCCGAAGGGGGCCTGGCGATGTCGCCTTCCGCTTTGAAACCTTGCAGGCCCTGCAGGAAAAGGGAATCGCCATCATCAACTCGCCCCAGTCCATAGCCAGGGCGGCAAACAAGTTCGCCACCTCCCGGGCTCTGCAGGATGCCGGAATCGCCACTCCCAGGACGGCTGTCACCACCAGCTTCAAGGAGGCCCTAAGAGTCCTGCACGATTTTAAAAAGGCCGTATCCAAGCCCCTCTTCGGCTACAAGGGCAGAGATATCGATCTTCTGGAGGACGGCATCGAGGCCGACCTTGTCCGGCTGAAGAGCATCGTGGGAAGCCAGGGGCTGGTCTATCTGCAGGAGTTCATTGCCATCGAAACTCCGCGCGACATTCGCGCCTTTGTTGTGGACGGAAAAGTTTTGGGCGCCATCTATCGCCTCGCCCCTCCCGGTCAGTGGATCAGCAACCTGGCCCGCGGCGGCCGGGCCGCCGCCTGCCCTCTCACTGAGGAGCTGGTGGAAAAGGCTGCAAAGGCTGCATCGGCGGTGGGCACCGTCTACTGCGGCGTGGATCTCCTGGAAACGGCGCATGGTCTCTTTGTCATTGAGGTGAATGGAACTCCCTCGGGAAAGGGCATCTTCCAGGCCCTGGGCGTGGATGTGACACAGGCCATAGCTGAGCACGTGCATCAAAATTGTTATCTACGTGGGCCGCTAAACTGAGGCCTATGTTTACGATACTCACCGGTGCACAGTTTGGTGATGAAGGCAAAGGCAAGGTAATTGATCTGCTAGCCGAAAATTATGATGTCGTGGTTCGCTTCCAGGGCGGCGATAACGCCGGCCATACTGTAGTTGTAGGCGGAAAGAAATACAAGCTGCATCTGGTCCCCAGCGGCGCCATCTTCGGCCGAAGGCTGCTCATCGGTCCGGGCGTGGTGCTCAACCCCCGCGTCCTGTGGAGTGAGATCCAGGCCCTGGAATCAGAGGGCATCAAGCTCGATATCGGCATCGACGCCAAGACGACCATCATCATGCCCTATCATATCGAGCTCGACATGCTGCGTGAGAAGGCCAGGACTGAGAAGATCGGCACCACCAACCGAGGCATCGGATTTGCCTACGTGGACAAGATCGCTCGCGAGGAGGTGCAGATGGGAGATCTCACGGACCCGGCTCTGCTGGAGGCCAAGCTCAAGGAGATCGGTCCGGCCAAGGAGAAGGCCATCGCCGACATGGGCGGCGACCCCACGGTGGTCAGGTATGCCCCGTTCATCGATGAGTATCTGGAGATCGGAAAGCGCCTGAAGGACAGGGTGACGGATGTCTCTCGAGAGATCAACGTAGCTCTCATAGAGGAAAAGAGCGTTCTGGCCGAAGGCGCTCAGGGAGCATTTCTGGATGTCATCCACGGCACGCAGAAATTCGTGACCTCCAGCTTCACTACCGCGGGAAGCGCTTGCGCTAATCTGGGCGTAGGCCCGGTAATGGTGGACAACGTGGTCGGCGTGATCAAGGCCTACATCACTCGCGTCGGAGAAGGCCCCATGCCTACAGAGCTAAAAGACGCTATGGGCGTGATGATGCGAGAGAAGGGCGCTGAGTACGGCACGACCACAGGAAGAGCCAGACGCTGCGGTTGGTTTGACGCCGTCTTGGGCCTGAAGTCCGTCTACCTGAACGGCTACACTGAGCTGGCTCTAACCAAGATGGATGTGCTGACTGGCATAAATCCTATAAAAATATGCGTCGGCTACGATCTCGATGGCGAGACCGTTGGTTATCCTCCGGAGAGCACAGCGGACCTGACCAGATGCAAGCCCATTTATGAGGATATGGCCGGCTGGACTGTGGATATAACCGAGGTTAAAGAGTATGACGATCTGCCTGCCAATGCCCGGGCTTATGTTGAGCGGCTGGAGGATCTGCTAGGTGTGGATGTCTCTGCCGTCTCAGTGGGGCCGGGAAGGGAGCAGACCATCTTCCGGGATGAGCCGGAAGAGTAAAGCCAATTTTTTATGAATGATGAGCCGGATCCATCTGATGCGGCTCATTTTGCTTTAGCAGGCGTTTTTTCCTCGAAAAAATATTTATTCTTTGAGATTCGTATCTATGAAGAAATGGGGGTTTAGTCTATGAAAAAGCATCTATTAATCGCAATCCTGATCATGCTGGTCTGCTTATCGGGCGCTGTATCCGAAAAAAGGCTTGAACAGCAGGTTGGGTACAATTTGAATATCAAGGATAACTCATTTCTGCCTTCCACCTTGAATGTGCCTGTGGGAGCGACTGTTGAGTGGCATAATCAGGATGGTGTGCAGCATACTGTTACCAGTGATATTCAAGGCTTATTCGATTCAGGCGTGCTGATGCCGGGAAAGAAGTTCACCTTCACATTCAACGCTCCCGGCAGCTTCGGCTATCACTGCAACATTAACCCCGGCATGCAAGGAGTGATCACGGTAACGGGAACTGCCGCTTTGCAGGATGCGGCATCCTGGAGCGAAGAGCCTCTCAGCTCAAGCGAGCAGATTGTGTCTGCAAATTTGCAGTCTGAAAGGCGGGATGCGACTGAGGGCAGTAGCCTGCAGCCACAGTTAAGTCCAGCAACAGACCAGATTTCTTTGCAGAAGTTCTCCCAGTACTACCGCTCTACCTCCGAGGCACCCGTTGATCAGCTCACCACGCCTACTAAAATCGATTCAAATGAGGCGGAGCCGGCCATGCTCTACTTCGGCTCCACGCAAAAGGCGGTGCCCTACGCGCAGTATCAGACCTATGCCCTGAGCACCGGCACAAACTCTCTCTGGATTTCAGGGTCCTCCAGCTGGACCCAGTATGCCATGGTTCCTTTGGGCTCTATGCTGAGCTTGATAACCATGTCGTCTGCTGGAGGTTACGGCTATCTCTACGAGATTTATCCGGACGGCAATCTGGATAAGAACAGCTACTACTTTAATCCCTACAACCATATAGGATTTTATGCTGATAAGGTGGGGCAGCATCAGTTGTTCTTCAATATTGCCGGGCAGCCCAGCAACGTTATTGTAATTGATGTTGCGGCGTACCAGACTCCAGCCCAGCCCGTCAATGATTTCGCGGCCATAACCATCAGTTCATCCTGGCTGCGGGGGTATAATGTCTACGTCGACGGCAGTCACAAGGCCACCGAAGGAATGACTGGGGACCCAATCGGAACAGTGACCATCAATGTGCCGGGAAATTCGTATCACAACATCGCCATAGATGGCAACGGGCTCACGTTCTCGGACTACAAGTACTTTAAGGCCGGCTACGCCTACAAGCTCAATGTGTAAGCCTGGACGTTTATCTTTTTAAAACTGGGCTGAATTCAGTCCTCTGTATATGGAGACCAGGGTGCCTATTATACATAATATCCCCGCCAGTATCATTACTCGACTTATGGTCGCAGAGAGCAGCCCCGGCCCGGCCCCTGCAAGGGTCCCAAAGTATCCCGCCTGGGCGAGCTGTAGCGAGACCAGAACACCTGAAAAGGATACACCCAATGCCATTCCCAGGTTTCTGATAGTGGCTGTGAAGCTGGAGGCGATGTTTATCTTTGCTCTGGGAAGGGCCCTCATTATTTCGGTGTTGTTGGGGCTCTGGAAGAAAACGCCGCCTATGCCCATGGACACAAAGGTGAGCAGCAGCAACCTGGGATCATGGCCCAGGCTTCCCGTCAGATATCCAAGGAGCATCATGGAAATTGCCATAATCATCATTCCCAGGGCGGCTAAGTACCGAAACTGGTGTTTATCGTAGATCCAGCCAGTTACAGGCGCGCCGATAACCATTATGGCCGGAACGATAAGGTAAATCAAACCAACTTGTGATGCCGTATAACCCATCACGCCCTCAAAATAGAATGGCCCCAGGACGGATATCATCAGGTTGGCTACGAAGAACAGCATCATACTGATACAGGACAGCACAAACATCCTGTAGCGGAATATTGAGAGGTCCAGGAGCGGAGCCTTATGCCTGGACTCAGTGATCACGAAAGCTGCCAGAGAACCCAGAAAGATGAAGGCTAAGGCAGCAATGGCAGGCTGAAAGGTGAAGCTGATGGATAATTGGCCTAATATTGCCATCAGAGAGACTATGAAGGTTATCAGGGTTACTGCACCAATCCAGTCTACCTCGAAGCTGCTGGATCTGCTGTCCTCGATTCTCATGTACCGGGAAGAGAGCAGCAACTGAATGATGCCGATAGGCACGTTTATGAGGAAAATATACTTCCAGCCCAACAGGTCTACTATAAAACCGCCCAATGTGGGTCCCAATATACTACCGATAGCGACAGTTGCTCCGATGTAACCCATGGCCCGGCCCTGCTCACCCCGGGGGAAAGCCTGGAAGATTATGGCCGAGCTTATGGAAAACATCATTGCAGCTCCAGTGGCCTGGATTATCCTGCAAAGAACAAGGAGGTTCAAGCTTGTAGACATGCCGCAGGCCAAAGAACTGAAGGAAAAGAGGGCAATCCCGATAAAGAAGAGCCTGGCCTTGCCTACATATTCTGCGACCTTGCCAAAGATCATGAGCAAGCTGGTGAGAGTGACAAGATAAGAGGTCATGATCATTTGTGACTGGGCGATGTTGACACGGAAATATGCTGTAATGGTGGGAAGGGCGATGCTGACCACGGATCCATCAACCACTGCCATCAAGACGCCTGTGAGAACAAGCAGCAAAACAATATAACGATTCTTGCTGCCTGATTCCTGCTCCAAATCCTTTTCTTCAGCTTGCATTCCTAATTGAGCCTCATTCCTTTTCCAAGAGTCTAATCTACTTTTCCCGATCAAGAGTAGACATCTTGCAGCTAACCCTTGATGATGACTGACCGCATGAAGTAAGAGAAAGAAAAAATGGCCCTTCCCAATTTCCTGGGAAAAGCCGCTTGAAAAGATCTAAATGACGGCGTATTCCGCCGCCTCATCAAGCTGCTCCTGTATCCTGAGGAGCTGGTTGTACTTGGCCGTCCTCTCGGAGCGGGCCGGAGCACCGGTCTTGAGCAGCTCGCAGCCCAGAGCTACAGCCACATCGGCCAGAGCATAGTCCTCTGTCTCTGCCGAACGATGGGAGGCCATGACCTTCCAGCCCGCCCGGAAGGCCATGCGTGCCGCATCAAAGGCCTCGGAGACGGATCCGATCTGGTTGAGCTTGAGCAGCAGGGCATTGCCGGCATGCATCTTGATGCCCTTCTCCAGACGCTTTATGTTAGTGACATATAGATCGTCTCCTACTATTATCGTGCCCGGCAGCCTGGCGGTAAGCTCGGCAAAGCTGTCATACGCCTCCTCCTCGAAGGGGTCTTCCAGCAGGATGATGGGATAGGTCTTGACCAGATCGACATAGTAATCGATCAGCTCTCCGGGCGTGAGACGATTTCCGTCTACGGAGTAGCCGCCGTCCAGGTAGAAGCTGGAGGCTGCCGAGTCCAGGCCGATTTTAATCTCCTCGCCATAGCCGCTGACATCAAAAGCACTCATGATGGCGTCCAATGCATCGCGGGTCTTGACCAGAGGCGGTGCATAGCCACCCTCGTAGCCGACGTTGGTTGCGCCCACGCCGTACTTGCCCTTTAAAATCTTGCCCAGAGCATGATAGGTCTCAACAGCCATGCGCAGCCCTTCGGAAAAAGTCCTGGCCCCGGTGGGCTGAATCATGAACTCCTGTATGGAGAGATTGTTGCCGGCATGCTGGCCTCCGTTTAGGACGTTGAAAGAAGGAATGGGCAGGCGGGAGGTATTCACTCCGCCCAGATACTTGTAGAGCGGCATTTCCGCAGAGGAGGCAGCCGCCTTGGCCACGGCTATGGAGACGCCTAGAATGGCATTGGCACCCAGATTGGACTTATTGGGCGTGCCGTCCATCTCTATCATGAAATCATCGATCTCCCTCTGAGCAGAGGCATTCATGCCCAGCATATCGGGAGCTATAACCTCATTTACATTCTTGACGGCCTTGAGGACGCCCTTGCCCCCATATCTGTCTCCTCCATCGCGCAGCTCCAAAGCCTCGTGCGTGCCTGTGGACGCACCCGAGGGCACGGCCGCACGCCCAAAGCCGCAGCAGGTGTAAACATCGACCTCTATTGTCGGATTTCCTCGTGAGTCAAGGATCTCACGAGCATGAATTTTCTCGATCTGAAATGACATGACATACCTCGCAAACCTCTTGGAAGGCTTCTTTATTAAGGTTGGCGTGCCCGAACAATTGATATGAAGCAGAAGAGAGGAATATCTCTGCCGCTTTGGTGCAGAAGACTGAGCAAAGGTTAGCACTATTCTAAAAAAAAATTGCCTGAGCCCGTAGGCCCAGACATTCCTAAATGCTGATGCCCTCCTCCGATGTGTTGAATTCCCAGTCCGGCGGCTGCCAGCCATCATACCTTGCGGTCTTAGGCGCAACTCCGGTACCCCTCACATCGATATAGGCAGACGCATCGGCTGAATTACTGCCGGATCCGTCCAGCGCTGTGGCATCCAGATGCGCCCTATTGGTATAGGCCCCATTCCTTGCCGCATGCATGCTATACTCAATGGTTACCAGTTCACCAGGCTGCAGATTTAGGAAATTCCAATGGATATAATTCGAGTCAATGCTGTATGGCTCAATTGAAGATTGCAGGAAGCTCATATCTCCAGGAATCTCGTCGGTAACCTTTGCTGCCATGATACTACTGGCATTGTTTCTGAGCATAATGGTGTAGTGCACAACGGCCGGATCTGATAAGTCCAATTGTGCTTTCTTTTCCAAAGACACCTTGGGCGGACAGCAGCTCAGCCAGTCAGACTCCAGTACCGAACAATTGGTTGAAGATATCAGAGCATCGCCGGCAATTCCGCTGGCCACAACGCAATTGACTACATTGCCTGGTGCCTCCTCAGTGATGTTCAGCTTCAGCAAAATGGTCAGGCTGTTTCCAATGCCCAGATGCAGTATCGTCCAGTTTGCTCCCGTGGCCGTGAGTGATGACGGCTTGAACGAAGAGCTGACGTACTGAGTGCCGGGCGGGAAGATGTCCGTGACATAAATCGGAGCCAGAGCGCGATTGCCGTCATTGGTTACAGTTATGACGTAATCAGCGACCGTCGAGTTAACCAGATTGACCCATTCAGATTTCATTTGGCCGTCCTTGGTCACATAGATGTGAGGCCGGTTGTATTTCGAGACGCCTGTCAGGAGGATATGCCTGGATACGTCGTAATCACCCACATACTGCTCCTCGCTGTCCACTTCGTTTGTGGCATTCGAGCTGGCTATCTTTGCCCTGAAGTCGGCAACTCCCTTAAAGGTGGCGTTGGTCTTCATCTCATTCAGACCGAGGGCGATTGAGTCTTTCTTCAGATACTCCAGTGATGAATATTTCTCGCTGATGAGGGTAGCAGGGGCGGCGGCGCTACTATTCGAGCAGACTGTCTCGACCTTCTTGACCGGGCCGCAAGAGGAGTGGTTGGCGGATATGATATCGCCTCCGCGTAGAATGCCGCTCTTGGACGACATGCCTTCGCTCCATTTCAGGTCCTGTTTGCCTCCAAAGTTCGATGAATAGCTGTAGTTGCTGGGTCTGTGAGCCAACTCGATATCCTTCGCCATGTAATTGCTGAAGGTATCGATCTTCTCTTCGCTCTTGTAGGAGCCGGTACCTGACTCGTAGGTCCTCTGGGAATTACCGAGTCTCTTGTCTGCGGCAACGAAACCAACTCCTGTGGCATACTTCTCAGCATAAGCGTTTGTGCCGTACTCCGATATCGATTCATTCAGCCGGAAGCTGCCGCTGTAGTCCTCTCTGTCCTCAAAGACCGGTTTCTGCTTCGGTCCGGCTGACGGCGAGGACTTCTTGAGGAAGCCGATGCTGCCTTTGCCTGTGAAATTGGAGTCCACCTTCATCTCAGAGCCATTTTCGTCCAGCTTGAAGTACGAATCCCGATCTATGTTGGTTGCATAGCGGTAGGTTTCATGCATGGAAGCCCCAGTGATGTAGTTCTTGGCGCGGCTCTCCTCGGTCCACTTCGATGTGTAATTGATCCCTTTGCTGTTGGGCAATTGGAAGGCAGTCGGGAAATAGCTGGCCGAGACGCTCTTTCTGGACTCAATGGACCTGTTCTTCATAATCAATTTTGTCTTTTCTTCAGTCTGATAGTCGCCACTGCCGTGCTCCCTTGTCAACAGTTCGGTGCCGGCGTCTGCAATGGTCACGCTGTAGCATTTCTCCCGTGACCAGGATGTGTAATCGGTCCTATCAGTATCATATATCTTTGCAGTCACATAGACGCAATTCGTGACAGGGAAGGGAGAGGTTCCTGTAGATAAGTCGTTATGCACATTGACGAATCCACTGCCTGATACGGCGCTCTCCCCCAGATCAAAGGTCATATTTGACGCCGGATATACTGCCACGAGAGTGATCGTCTTGCAGTGATCGGGATTACTCGCTCGCGGGATGGAAGAGAAATACCACTCGCCATTATCGCTCTCCGGATAGCTGGCTATGATCTGAACTTTCTTATCCAGGAATACGTCTTTGACCACCACTTCCTCCAGGTCCTGGTATAGCATAACGTTGCAGACTGTGATGGTGTAAGTCATCTCCTCTCCCGGCCTGTACGACGGTTTATCCGAGGTCTTGGTTATGACATACGGCTCGGGTTTGGCTCTTACCGTTGCCTTGGCGCTAGCTTCCACTGGATCGCCGCAAGGCTTCAGGTTCGGATCGCTTTGCAAAATGGCTAGATCCTTTTGCCTGGATCGAGCACAATACGGCCAGCCTTTGGCGCGCACTTCATTGGTCAGATTACCCAGAATCGTTCCTACAATCTCTGTTTCTAGAGTGATTTTTATGGTCTCGCCTGACTCCAAGCAGCCCAGATCATTCCAGACAACTTTATTTGGCGTAGCAAGAGTCCCGTTATGATCATCGCTTAAGTACTGCAGACCATCGGGAATGATATCCTCGCCGTTCACTTGGCAAAGAGTGGCCGAACCGGTATTCTGGATCACTATTGTGAAGGTGATCTTTTCTCCGGGTATTCCTTCCTCTGGGGAGGCGTTCTTGGTGACGCTTATGGCGGCACTCTGCACGAGGACGTCGGCAGTATCGCTCGCATAGACATCTGCACCGTACTCGGGAACTCCTGTGGCGTTGATCTCATTAGTGAGTGTACCCATGACCGAGCCGTTGACTCTCGCCATGATGATCAGGTCGTGGCTTTCGCCTGTGTTTAACGGACCCAGATCCTCCCATTCGATTTCCAGGCTTCCGTCAGGCAGGGATTTGATGCTGCTTGGTTCTGGAGTTGCTGACACATAATCCAGGCCCAGAGGCAGGGTGTCCACTCCCTTAACCTTGACCATCTTCATGGTTTCTTGATTGGTGATCCTCATGGGGAAGGTGATTATGACACCCTTGCTGCCCATAGTTGGATCAGCAGTCTTATCAGCTATAATGCCCGCCGCTTGAGCCTCCACGTCAGCGGTATCAAATCCGGTAACGTTGCTGCCATACTCCGGACGGCCATCCACATCCACACGATTGGTGAGGATTTCCGTTTGAGTGATTGGCCCGTCAATGCGAGCGTCTATCCACAGCATCTTGGCCGGCGCTCTACTGGGCAAGGGACCGATGTCCGACCAGTTGATGAAGAGGCCGTTGTTGATGCCTCCATCCGAAGCCACGTAGCTCATGCCCTCCGGCAGTTTATCGGTCACAAAGACATTTTTGAGATCGATGTGTGCTGTATTGGTAACAGCCAGGCTGAAGCGAACGATAGTTCCTGCTGCACCATGATCCGGAACTGCGGTCTTTTCCACAAGTATGCCCGATTCCAAGGCAGTGACATCGGCTGTTGCTCTGCTCGTCACATTTTCGCCATACTGGGGCTGACCCTCGACATCAACGATGTTCGTCAAGAGCCCATACTTGCTGCCGTCGATAAGTGCTTTGATCCACAATGATTTGCTCGAACCGGCTTCCATAGGACCGATATCGGACCAGTAGACGGTCTGGCCTGCATTGACTCCACCGGAGGACGAGCTGTCATAGGTCAGACCATCGGGCAGCAGATCGTTTACGAATATATGGGAAAGCAAAGAATCGCCGCTGTTGGTGACATCCAGGGTAAAGTTGACCAGAGTACCGGCTGAGCCGAATGCAGGATTGGCGATCTTGGTAACAAGGATGTCGGCCTTGCCGGCTTCAACGGTAGCCGTGGCACTGTCGGTTACATTGTCTCCATATTCGGGCTTGCCCTCAACATCGACCTGGTTGGTCAGCATGCCGTAAACGGTGCCATCGATTGTAGCTTTGATCCAGAGCGATTTCATACTGCCCGCAGACATCGGGCCAATGTCGGACCAATCGACATTCTGACCGCTGTGAGTGCTGCCTGTAGAGGAGCTGTGGTAGGTCAGGCCGGCGGGCAAAAGATCATGAACGAAGACGTGTGGCAGTGGAGCACTGGCAGTGTTGTTCACATTCATCGTAAAGGTGACCAGCGTGCTCTTGGAACCGAATGTGGGATCGGCAGTCTTAGTGACTGAGATCTGGGCTTCCTGAGCCCTTACATCAGCGGTCGAGCTGTTGGTCACATTCTGGCCGTGTTCCGGCTTGCCATCTACATCCACACGATTGGTGAGGGTCTGGATACCTGAAATTGGGCCGTCGATGTGTGCCACGATCTCAAGCGATTTGCTGGCTCCAGCGCTCATGGGGCCGATGTCGCTCCAGCCGACGGTCTGGCCGATGTGCGTGCTGCCTATTGAGGATGAAACATAGCTCATGCCTGTCGGCAGAAGATCTGTTACAAAGACATGAGGCAGCGGCGTGCTGCCGCTATTCTTGACCAGGAGTGTGAAGGTGACGTTGGTGCTCGGCGAGCCGAAGGTCGGATCGGCGGTCTTTGTTACCTGGATATTGGCTTCCTGAGCACGGACATCCGCTGTCGAGCTGTTGGTCACATTCTGGCCGTGTTCCGGCTTGCCCTCCACATCCACGCGGTTGGTGAGGGTCTGGATGCCTGAAATTGGGCCGTCGATGTGGGCCACGATCTCAAGCGATTTGCTTGCACCTGCCGCCAGCGGCCCGATATCGCTCCAGCCGACGGTCTGGCCGCTGTGGGTGCTGCCTATCGAGGATGAGACATAGCTCATACCTGTTGGCAAAAGGTCACTTACGAAGACATGAGGCAGCGACGTGCTGCCGCTATTCTTGACCAGGAGTGTGAAGGTGACATTGGTGCTCGGTGAACCGAAGGTCGGATCGGCGGTCTTTGTTACCTGGATATTGGCTTCCTGAGCGCGGACATCCGCTGTCGAGCTATTGGTGACATTCTGGCCGTGCTCCGGCTTGCCTGCCACATCCACGCGGTTGGTGAGGGTCTGGATGCCTGAAATGGGGCCGTCGATGTGGGCTACGATCTCAAGCGATTTGCTGCCGGATGCAGCCAGCGGCCCGATGTCGCTCCAGCTGACAGTCTGGCCGCTATGCGTGCTGCCTATCGAGGAGGAGACATAGCTCATGCCTGTGGGCAGAAGATCGGTTACAAAGACATGAGGCAGCGACGTGCTGCCGCTATTCTTGACTACCAGGGTGAAGGTGACGTTGGTGCTCGG
>JAPKYA010000024.1 GCA_026394565.1 Methanothrix sp. | reverse complement strand
CCTTGCCGCCGATGCTTGTCCCTTCTGCGCTGGGAATTATGGTGGGTCGGCCGCCGATCAGAACTGCAGCCGCCGAGTTGCTGGTTCCAAGGTCAATGCCGATAATTTTTGACAAGATCTCATCTCCTGAATTTGAAAGTTATGTAAATATTTAAGCTTATCATCAATTCATCATTCATCTTTTAGTAACTGCAACTTTGGAGAAGCGAATGACATGGGAATTGAAGATATAGCCTTTCTGTATCTCTTCTTTCACGATGCCTTCTTCCAGCTCTTTCGTCTCTACCTGAAAGAGAGCCTCATGCCGATAGGGATCAAACTTCATTCCTTTTGCCTCTATGGGCATGAGCCCCTCCCCCGACAGTATATCGAGCAGCTGCATGTAGAGAACCTTACTGCCTTCGTCGTGCTTTGCAGCCACATCCAGGCTGTCGAGCACGGGAAGAAGCTTTGAGACGAGCTTCTCAGAGGCATACTTTACGTTATCTTCCTTCTCGCGAGCCGATCGTTTCATGACGTTGTCCAGATCCGCCCGACAGCGCATCAAGAGGTCGAGCCGCTCCTCTGCCAGACTCTGGGCTGAGGTGAGCTGTAGCCGCAGCTCCTCATCATTCACGCCAGGGGTATCCGGGATTGCTTCCGATTTCACATCCGCATCTGCCATAAGCTCCACCCAAAGTTTGTCTTTATAGAAATCATAGGGAGGAAATGGGCCGGCTTCGCCGGCTCCTTCTTTATCCCTTATTTCTTTGTTTCTTTAGTAGTGAGGCATCGGCATCTGAGGCATGGTATAGTCATGCGGACTCTGGCCGGGCTTGGGAGCCATCTCTTCTCTCTTGGCTGCAATGACATCATCCACCCGTAAAACCATGGTGGCTGCTTCAGTTGCTGATTTGATGGCCTGAGTTTTTACTTTTAACGGCTCTACAACGCCCTGGGCCAGCATATCAGAGGGCTGGCCGGAGTCTATGTTCAGTCCGAAGTTCTTCATCCCCTGGCCGCTCTTGGCTCTCAGAGCCGCTAAGCTGTCCACGGGATCGAAACCTGCGTTCTCAGCCAGGGTCAGGGGAATGGCCTCCACAGCATCGGCGAAGGCCCGAACTGCCAATTGCTCTCGCCCTTCCAGTGTGGATGCATACTGTCTCAGATTCTCGGCCACAAAGATCTCCGGAGCGCCTCCGCCGGGGACAATCTTTCCGGAGCGAATGACGTCCATTACCACATTGAGTGCATCATCCAGAGCGCGCTCCATCTCCTCTAAGAACTGCTCAGAGACGCCGTGCAAGATGATGGATACGGCCTTGGCCTTCTCGCAACCCTCCACGAAGATCATGTGCTTGTCTTTGCCGACTTTGCGCTCTTCCACAAGGGCCGCCGATCCCAGATCCTTGGAAGTGACGACCATCACGTCGCCCACCGGCCTTGCCCCCGTAGCCAATGCCAGCATCTTCAGGTCCTCTCTCTTAACCCGGCGTACAGCCAGAATTCCCAGCCTTCCCAGATAGTTTTGGGCAAAAACGCCGATGCCCTTCTCGCAGAAGACAACATTGGCTCCGGCTGCAACAATGGCATCAACCTGAGACTTGATAACCAACTCCTCGCCCTCTTTGAAGCCGGCGAGATTCTTGGCCTCAGTGATGGTGACCTTGGCATCCGTATCCAGCTTCTTCAGCTCGAGAGTGCCTTCCAGAAGCATGATCTTGGCCATAGCTATACGCTTTGGCATCTCCAGGGATGTTCTCTCTTTCTCGATTACTATGCCGTAGTTTATAACCGAGTCCTCGATTCTGCCGCCCGGGATCAGGACTATCTTGACATTCTCTTCAATGTCCTTGCCCTGAAAACCGGCCACGGCTCGTGCTGCATCCACTGAGATTTTTGCCAGTGTATCCATGGCGATCTCTATGCCCTTTCCTCGCATGGCTGTCTGGGCAATCTTCAAAAGCACGCTGTCGTCGCCTGAGACATCTATGGCCATCTCGGAAAGCACTTTTTGCGCCCTGGCGGCAGCTTGCTTGTATCCCTGCACTATGACTGTGGGGTGGACATCCTGATCCAGTAGCGCTTCTGCCTTCTCCAGCAGCTTGCCGGCGATTATGACCGCGGTGGTGGTGCCGTCTCCAATCTCATCATCCTGGGCTTTTGCCACCTCGACAATCATCTTGGCCACTGGGTGCTCAATATCCATCTCTCTGAGAATGGTGGCGCCGTCATTGGTGATGGTTGCCTCTCCGCCGGCGATGAGCATCTTGTCCATCCCTTTGGGTCCCAGGGTGGTCCGGACAGCCTCTGCGACCGCCTTTGCAGCTAAGATATTCCTGCGCTGCGCTTCTTTACCTGTCTCTCGTTTGCTTCCTTCTTTCAATATAATTATCGGTACGCCGCTCAAACCTGCCAAACCTGTAGTCCTCCCCGACTTTTTTCATACTACCAGTTTGAAGTTCTATATAAAAGATTCGCATAATTTTGGACGGTATTTGTATGCGGCCCAGTATATATATAGTCTATATAGGAAGTTCTATATAGTCATCTCTCGATCACAGCCAATTAGAGCAAATGCCGGTTTGGCGAACGACGTTAAAAGGGATATGCGGTGACATCGAAGATCATCTCAAATAATCTAAATCTCTGGTATGGAGAAAAGCAAGCTCTCAAGAACATAAGCCTGGAAATTCCTGAGAAAAAAATTACTGCGCTCATCGGCCCATCCGGCTGCGGCAAGTCCACTTTTATCCGCTGTCTGAACAGGATGAACGATCTGGTGACCAAGATTCGCATTGAGGGCCAGGTCCTCTATGACGATATCGATATTTATGGAAAAGATGTTGATGTCGTGGAGCTGCGTAAGAGGATCGGCATGGTATTTCAAAAACCTAACCCCTTCCCCATGTCCATTTACGACAACATTGCCTATGGCCCCAGAATTCATGGGCAGAAAAATGTAGATAAAATTGTAGAGCGCAGTCTGTTGGATGCCGCTCTCTGGGAAGAGGTCAACGAGAGGCTGGACCAGCCAGCCATGGGCCTGTCCGGCGGCCAGCAGCAGAGGCTGTGCATCGCCAGGACCCTGGCCATGAAGCCCGATGTTATCTTATTTGATGAACCATGCAGCGCTCTCGATCCCATCTCCACCGGCAAGATCGAGAGCCTCATGGAGATCCTCAAGGACAACTATACCCAGGTGATTGTGACCCATAACATGCAGCAGGCAGCCAGGATATCCGATTGTACCGCCTTCTTCCTGCTTGGCGAGCTGATCGAGGTGGGAAAGACTAAACACATCTTTGAGATGCCGAAGATGAAGAGCACTGAAGATTATATCACAGGAAGATTCGGCTAAGGAATTTGTCGAGGGAAATGATAGCAATCGGCTTGGGGGAGAGATAAGATGAGTCCGTATCGAGAGCGGTATCACAGAGATCTGAAGGAGCTGAAAAATCTTACAAAAGATCTGGCGGATCGGGTTGGAGGTGCCATAGATAAATCTGTTGTAGCCTTGAGTGATTTAAATATGGATCTGGCCAGAGAGATCATCAAACAGGACCAAGAAATGGACGATCTAAGCCTGAAGATAGAGAATTTATGCATGGAGCTTCTGGCTTTGCAGCAGCCGATGGCCAAGGATCTGAGACGCATCATCGGCATCTTGAAGATCGGCATCGATCTGGAGAGGATAGGCGACCTGGCGGTAGATGTGGCCAGAGTTACCACGCAATCGCAAAATAAGATTCAGATAACAAAGCTGGAGTATATTCCCCGCATGGCGGATATCAGCAAAAAGATGCTGGAACAGTCCATGGAGGCACTCATGAATAGCGACGCTGATTTGGCCAGACAGGTCACCAAATGGGATTATGAGATCGATGGGCTGTACGTCAAAGCCAGAACCAAGCTCCTGAAAATAATTATTGAAAGACCTGATGTGATCAACGAAGGTACGGCTTTGCTCATGGTGAACCGGCATCTGGAAAGGACCGGCGATCATATCTGCAATATTTGTGAGACCATCGTCTATATGGTGGAAGCAAAGAGAGAACATCTCAATTAGGGTTGTTTATGGACACAAGAAAGGTTCAGAGAACCGGCAAGTCGACATTTATCGTCTCCCTTCCCAAAAGCTGGGCGACAAAGAACGGCATTTCCGCCGGTTCGATAATTTACATCAATCAGGGTGATAATGGATCACTCACATTATCCACGGATCGCTCTGAACGCGATCTAAGGGCGCACCTCGATATTGGCGACAAAATGGGAGAGCATCTGGTAAGGGATATTATTGGATGCTACGTAGGAGGCTATAGAACTATTGAAGTGACATCCGGGCACATGTCCTCTCTGCAGAAGAAGGACCTGCACCAGATCGTCAACAAGCTCATCGGCCCCGAGATCCTGGAAGAGACCATAAACAAGGTGGTCATTCAGGATCTTTTAAGCTCAGAGGAGCTTCAGTCCGAGCGGGCCTTAAAACGAATCAGAACCGTGGTAAAATCCATGATCACCGATTCGCTCTCCAGCCTTTTAAATAATAACGAGGAGCTGGCCCTGGATGTGATCCAACGGGACAATGACGTAGATCGGCTCAACCTTCTTATCTCCCGCCAGTTCACAGAGATCCTGAGATCAGGCTCTGTCCGGCAAGAGACTCTCAATCCCATTACCGCTTTCAATTATATGCAGGCGGCATCCAACCTGGAGCGCATAGCGGACCACGCCCATCGCATTGCCGAGATCGCCAGCCAGCGAAGCTACAGCCTGCCTGAGGATTTGAAAGCTGAGCTGTCCCGTATGGATTCATTGCTGTGCGGCCTGCTTGACGACTCCATATCCTATTTGCTGCAGACCAACTCCAACAAGGCCAATGAGCTTATCGACAGGATCAGGGAGATTCAGAAGCATGCGGGAGGGATAGCCAAATCATCCGGCAGCAAAGACAAATCGGAGATGGTGGTGCGGCTGGTACTGGCGAGCAGTCTGGAAAGGATGCTGGACTACATCATGAACATAGGCGAATTGACCATAAACCTCAGCCATGCCACTCACCCCACTGAGAAAGCGTGAGGCTCCGTTTCAAAAAGAGGGCTTGTCATCGTCCCCCATGGCCGATCTTACTTTTTCCTTTAGATCAGGCAGATCTCTCATTACTGTCGTCTCTCATAACGCCATAGCCTCTTTGAGGACGCGCTCACGGATACGTCCTCGGAGCCTCTTCTCGGTCACGACGTCAACCTGGCAGCCGAGAAGCTCTTGAAGATCCATGAGCAGTCCACCCAGATCGAGAAGGCTCCTTTCGGGCTCCATCTCCACCAGCAGGTCGAGGTCGCTGGCCGAATCGGCCTCATGTCTGGCTACGGAGCAGAAAGACGCGGACGTTGTAGGCTCCGTGCTCTGCAGCGATGGCTATTATCTCCGCACGACGCTCTTGCAGTTTATTATAGATATTCAAGCTCTTTGCTCCAGTGATCCAATCGCTAGTATCCAGAGATGGTACATGCTCAATAGGGTATCAATTACTCAGCTTTTGCGAGCAAATCTGCCAATCTCGGCATGCAAAAATCATTAGAATAAATATCTCGAACATATTTAAAAAAGCCAACTTTTAGCTTCCTGCAAGTATCGCGTATTGACAACATGTTCTCCCAGGCTGCTTTGCCTAGATCGGATCTTGTTCCATAGCTGATCTTCCTTTTAAGTAC
>JAPKYA010000033.1 GCA_026394565.1 Methanothrix sp. | reverse complement strand
GCCGAAGGACTCGATTATGTCATGGACCAGATTCGCTCCCGTGATTACCAGCACATCCACATGGCCTTTTCTGATCAGATCGGAGACAACATTTCTCATGCCCGCCGGAACCATCGCGCCGGAAAGCGTCAAGAATTTGGTGAAATCTCCAGAAAGCATTTTTTCATAAATAGCCGTAGCTTCCGCCAGTCTTCTAGCTCCAAAGCCGCAATGGCTCATTCTCTCTACCAGGGCATTTACACTCATCCCCGGCTCGATCTCCAGTTGGTGCACTACATCCATTTAATCACCTTAATGATGATAATATTCTTCCGATAGTCCCTGAAAATTGTGATTGAACTTATGCAACGCGAAATTTTTTCTCATAAACCTTTTATACCAGGCCTTATGTTTAGCTTTTACGGAGGGTAAACAATGGCCGGCGAACCGATGGCAGTGGTTAATTATATACCACTTATTATATTTTTGATAATGGGAGCTATAGTGCCCATTGCGGCTCTGGCTGCTATAAAAATCATAGCGCCGAATAGACCGAGCCGCCAAAAGCTATCGACATACGAAGGTGGGCTGAAGCCTATCCGCGACGCCAAGATCCAGTACAGCGTTCAATACTACCTTTTCGCAATCGTTTTTGTGATATTCGATGTTGAGGTTTTATTCTTATATCCCTGGATCTATGTCTACGCGAATAAAGCAATGCAGCAGTTTATGATCTTCGGACTCATGAACTACGCCGTCTTCGAGATGCTCCTATTCATCGTGGTACTGTTGGTAGGACTTGTCTATGCTATCAAGAAGGAGGCTTTGCGTTGGGTATAAGCGATGTCATACCCGTGCCCGTAGCAATCGATGAGGAGATTGAGAAGTGGACCATCTTTGGCCGACCCGTGGCTGAGGTCTGGTTCACAACTACGGAGAAGATCCATCAAATAATCGAGATGGGACCCATTAAGAATATCTTCAACTGGGGCAGAAAGAATTCGGTATACTTTTTAATGCAGCCCATGGGGTGCTGTGGTGTGGAGATGTTCGTTTTCGGGGCTGCGCCCTATGACAGCGACAGATTTGGGTGCATCCCGAGAAACACACCCCGTCAGACGGATGTGATGATCATCTCCGGCTACTTGACCCGAAAGTACCTACCGGTCTTCAAGAATCTCTGGGAGCAGATGCCTGAGCCCAAGTGGTGCATAGCCATCGGCGAGTGTGCCATCTCGGGTGGACCTTTCTATGATTCCTATAATATCATCCAAAACACAGGCGATTACTTCCCTATTGATGTCTTCATCCCAGGATGTCCACCCAGACCCGAGCAGTTCCTAGAGGGCCTCATCAATCTCCAGGAAAAGATCAAGCAGCGCAAGGACAAGCGAGATTACTGAAGGAGGGATCTTTTCTTGACAACAGCAAGCGAGGTCTTAAGCTCCATCCAGTCCGCATTTCCTGGAGCCGTCTTGGACTCCAGGGTGGAATCGGACCGGAGGCTATGGGCCACAATCGACGCCAAAACGATTTTGGACGTCTGCAAACACCTGAGTTCTAAGCTCAATTTCGATCACTACTCCGGTGCCGCAGGCGTTGATTGGATCGCCAGGAAGGAGATGGAGGTAGTAGAGATCATGGCCAGCCACGGTGCACATCAGGTTGTGGCCATGTTAAAGGTTAAAACTCATCGAGAGAGTCCCTCTGCTAAATCCCTGACCGGCCTATACTGGAATGCCAACTGGTACGAGCGAGAGATCTGGGAGATGCTTGGCATCAATTTCGAGGGCCATCCCGAGCTGTATCCTTTGCTTTTATCCGATGGGCTGATGGGGGCCTGGCCCTGGAGAAAGGACTACAAGGGCTATCCAGATCTCACCACAGGCGAGAGGGCGGTAGCGATCACCACCCCCGAGGGCTATACGGAATATCGCTTTCCTCCCACGCCTGCCGAGATAGAGGCGGGAACGGTAGTAGTAGAGAGGCCCAAATATCCCTCCTTCCGGGAGAGAGAAGAGAAGGAGATCAAATCCGATTCTGAAATGATCATGCACCTGGGTCCTCAGCATGCCATGGTCCCTGGTCCTTTCCTGCTGGATATACTGGTGGAGGGTGAAAGGGTAAAGAAGGCCTTCCTCGATCTGGGCTACATCCACAAAGGTATCGAGAAGATCATGGAGAATAGAACCTGGCTGCAGGGCATAACCTACACGGACAGAATGTGCTACGTGGCATCCCTCTCCAATAACGAGTGCTATTGCGGAGCCGTGGAGAAGATCCTCGGCCTGGAGGTTCCGGAAAGGGCACAGTACATTCGCGTCATCTTGGAAGAGCTTTCCAGAATTCAAAGCCATCTCATAGGCACAGGCGAGTTTCTCACGCTCATCGCAGGCGTCGGCTACGCACCATGGCAGTACATGATCATGGACAGAGAGAAGATCATTTCCTTGATTGAGAGCGTTACTGGTGCCAGGCTGACTCACACCTTCGTGCGCTTCGGAGGCGTTCGTAACGATCTTCCGGAGGGCTTCGCCGAGCAATGCAAAAAGGTCTTGCCCTATATGAAGTCCAGGACTGAGGAATTCATTGAGCTGTTTGCGCAGGATCCGATTTACCATGCCAGGATGGAGAATATTGGCTCCATCTCACCCGAGACCGGCAAACGCATGGGATGCTCAGGACCTGTGCTGAGGGCGACGGGCGTTGCTTATGACATGCGAAAAGAGGATCCCATACTGGTCTATCCCGATCTGGACTTCAAAGTCATAACTGGGACCAGAGGAGATTCCGCTGACAGAATCGACGTTCGGCTGAGAGAGATGTTGGAGAGCATTCACATCATTGAGCAATGTCTGGACAGGATTCACTCCGGGCCCATCAAGACGGAAGCTAAGATTCCCAAGAAGGTGCCGGCGGGCGAGGCCTACTACCGGGTCGAGGACCCCAGAGGCGAGATGGGAATGTATGTGATCAGCGATGGTGGCGACAAGCCCTACCGGGTAAAGGTCAGAGGGCCGTTCTACGCTACCTTCCAGACTTTGACTCCACTCTTAGAGGGTGTCTACATTGCGGATGCAGTAGCCATTGCCGGTAGCATGGACGGCTGCCCATCCGAGGCGGATAGGTAGGGGGGAGAGGATTTGGATGGAATAATAGAGATCATCACTCAATTCGTCGCAGAGGAGCCGGCGATATTCGCCCTGATTATCGGCATTATCGGTGCTGCGG
>JAPKYA010000015.1 GCA_026394565.1 Methanothrix sp. | reverse complement strand
ATCGGCTGATGCGATCAGAAAGTGAATATAGTCAAGATCATTGCATTTTGCTGGATTCACGTTCAGTCCTATTCCATTTATTTTTCAGCCTTAATATAGACTATACAATATAAGAAGATTCCGCCAAGTGCGTAAGTCCTAAAACTAGATTAAAGATGGATTCATTAGGGCTCATGCTCTTGCTGGAATTGACCGATTTCCAGTCGACTTAGGCCCGCTACTTCTAGGGTTTGCTGATACTCTATCCTGGATCATCGAACCAAAGTAAACGGCAGAAGATCTTCTTGCTATAGCATTCCAGCATCCTAGACAGTATAGCTTTTTCTCCAGTTCTTCTGCTACCCAGGCGGGTGCATTGGACTTGTGTATCTCGGCTAAGATTAAATGCTTCATGATACTGCAATCTCGTTCATCTTGAGCACCACACGTGTGTTCATAAAAAATGCCCATTAGATCAATGCTTGGCTTCTCGGCTTCATCCTCGATGAATTCGTCCATATATAACCATTAAGCATGATATAACTATATAATCCTTGCCGCCAATCCACCAACTTGATAACCCATAAAGCAGCAAAAGGTTGGCAGAGGTGCCGGTCCTGCTCCGTATCGTTCCCGACTTTGAGCTCTCTGTGGTCGTGCGGCATATCGCCTACCGAAAGAGAGGTACCTTCCTCTCTGTGGCAGCTATAGCTTTAGCCGTAGCTATATCTCTGATATCCGTTTCTATGCAGGATGGATTTCAGGGTATGCTTTTTGATATAATCGTAGAGGACCTTCCACATGTCACTGTTACTCCCAGGGAAGGAGATGACTACATTTACCTTTACAAGAGCCTCATGGACCGGATCTGGTCCATTCCAGGTGTGATTGCCGTCTCGCCGAGCCTGGGCGCTGAGGTGACATTCACCTACAAGGATAACGTGGAAAGCGTGGCCCTGTCGGGCGCAAATCCGGCAGATGTAGACCGAATCTATCATATTGGAAAGTATGTATTTAAGGGAGACCTTGCTTCCATCCAGAATGGCAAAAAGGTGGTCCTGGGGGAAAAGCTGGCAGACAGGTTGAAGGTCAAGCTGGGACAGACGGTCTACGCCGGCATTCCAGATGAAGGAGGCAGCAGCCTGGTGGTCTGTGGAATCTTCAGGCTGCCTACGGGATGGCCCGAGAATATCGCCTTTGTATCCCTCTCCACTGCCAGAGACTTCAGAAGCCAGGGAGATGTGGTCTCATCCGTTGACATAAAGCTTGATGATGTTTATCTGGCGGATGGCGTTGCCGCGAATCTGCAGGGGTATGGATACAAGGCGGAGAGCTGGCAGACGCTTTACCCGGAGATCTTGAAGACGCTGGCCATAGAGCAGTTTCAGAACCGGCTGATTATGCTATTGATAATGATAATAGCCGCCTTTGGAATTGGCAGTGTTATGTACATGCTGGTCAACGAGAAGACCAGCGAGATCGGCATGTTCATGGCCATGGGGGCAAACGGCAAGAACATCAGAAATATTTTCCTCATGGAGAGCGGGATATTGGGCTTGATGGGCGGCATGCTGGGCGGCGTCCTTGGCCTTCTTACTGCTCTTTATCTGAAGAGCCTGGAGATCAAAATGCAAGCGCCCGGCGGGCAGGAGATCACACTGCCTGTGATGATCAATGCGAACAGCTTCCTGGCCATAGTTCTGGTTGCGGCAGCATTGAGTGTGATTGCAGGCATGTATCCGGCCTGGAAGGCGTCCCGGCTTGATCCTGCTCTGGCTATCAACGGTTGAATTGTGAGAATTGAAATGTACGAGTTTACCGTAGCCCTGAGTCATATCCTCAGAAATCCCAAGATGGCATTCTTTACAGTAGCAGCAGTGACGCTGGCGGTGGCGGTAATCGTTGTCTTCATGGGTCTTTTGAGCGGCTTTGAGGAGGAGATCATCACCACAACAGTAGAGAACAATCCTCACATTTACGTCCAGCCCAAGTCGGACGAGAAATACATTTACCTTTACAGGACGATCTCCGTTCGTTTGTGGGATTATCCGGGAGTGGAAGCGGTATCGGCGAGGCTGATTGGAAAGGCGGCTGCTAAGTATAAGGATCGAGTCCGGGGGGTTGAATTCCTGGGGGTCGATCCGGCTGACGAGGACCGGCTGATGAAGGTTCAGAAAGACATCGTAGTCGGAAACTTTCAGGAGCTGCAGAGCAGGAGGCTTTCCGCTTTTATAGGAACGAAGCTGGCCGAGGAGCTGAAGCTGCAGCCTGAAGATGATTTTATCCTGGCAAGAGGCAACGAATCGGTGCGGCTGAGAGTTGCCGGCCTCTTTGAGACGGGCTCGGCTATTGACAAGTCTCTGGTCTACATCCCTCTTACCACGGCTCAGGATCTTGTGGGGAAGGGAGACGTGGTCTCAGAGGTGGACGTCAGAATAAAAGACATCTACCAGGCACCAAACATTGTCTCCGATCTTAAAACCCAATTCCGCTACCAATCCAAATCCTGGCAGGACATGAATGCCGACATCCTCGGGCTGATTCAGACCCAGTCCGTCTTCTCCTGGATCTTCTACATTCTCATATTCATTATAGCCGGTTTTGGCATTGCCAACACCATGATAATGATAATAAGCAGAAAGACAAAAGAGATCGGCATTCTCATGGCCATGGGAGCAACACGCCTGTCGATTCTCAAGATCTTCATGATGGAGAGTCTGATCCTGGCCCCGCCCGCGGCGCTGCTGGGCAGCATCCTGGCCTTTCTTACAGCCAAGCTAATCATGTCCTACGACATCCAGCTTCCCTCCGAGATCTACATGGTTTCCAGGATGACCATCACTATGAAGCCGGAGTTCTTCATTTATGCCGTGCTCTTCGCACTGCTTGTGAACTTCGTGGCCGGGATGTATCCTGCCTGGAAGGCCTCCCGCATGGATCCGGTTGAGGCGATAGGGAGCATTTGAAAAAGGCACAAGCTGGCGGAAATTATAGCTGCAGTTTCATGATGATAGCCGCCTCACCGTCGCTATAGTAAGCAGGGCAGAGACCGATCATCCGAAAGCCCAGCATGAAATAGAGCGACTGGGCTTTTTTATTGCTCATCCTGACCTCCAGGGTGGCGCTGAGTGCTCCCATCTGCCTGAAGGTCCGTAAAACCTCCAGCATAAGCCTCATGCCTATGCCGCGGCTGTGAAAGCCCGGCCTTACCGCCAGCCAGAAGATCCTGCCCTCGAAGGGAGTATGCTTGAATCCCAGTACGAAGCCGGCCACAATTCCACTCACCTCCGCGATAAGAGTGCTAACGGCATGGTATTCATAAAAGGCTGTGAAGATGGCCGGATCGTATCCGCCGAAGACCTCCCTGTCGATCTCCAAAGCTGCCTCCAGGTCGCCGGGCAGAAATCTCCTTACCACTACGGGAGCTTTGAAGATGCCCGTATCCATTCCGTCCATAAGCAGACTGCGAGTCTGTTCCTCAGGCCACATTCTCTCATTGCCCAGGATTTATGAGCGGAAATAGTTTATCAGACATCATTTCGCTATAGCCAGCGTCAGATTCCCATGCGGCATGACCAGCATGCGCGCATCTCTGCCCTGCCGCCTCCTGGCCAGCTGCACAGCCTGCTCAAGAGTTGCCGCAGGAGTAAAAAAACACATCTCGGCCCGGTCTTTCGGCAGGACGGATACCAGGATCAGGTGATGCTGCAGGGACTCTTTGGCCAGGAAGGCGGCCTTGTGCCCGCCGAACTCATACTCCCGGCCGAAGCGCTCCCAGCAATCCTCGGCAGATGTCGCTTCCTTTGCCCAGCGCTCGAAGACGGGATGGCCCAGCCCCTCGCAGCACTCCGCCACCAGGATGATGCTGCCTCCCGGAAGAGCGGCATTTTTGGCATTGTCCAGAGCTTTTTGCGCCTGGAAGAGGTTGAGGTCTTTGGGCCTGCCTCCTGCGCAGGTCACAACTATCTCCGCCTGCCGGACAGGCCGTCGGTACATGCGATCCACAGTAGCGGCCCCCACGCGGTGAGCGGAGATAAAGTCGCCTGCAACCGACTGCACGATCTCGTTTTTTCCATTGAGCACAACGTTCAAAATGAAATCTAGACCTGCAATCCCGGCGGCGTCCTCCATGTCCTGGCGCACAGGGCTGTCCAGCCTTCCCGTAATTGAGAACGGATCTCTCATCAGCTCATGGTTCTTGATCACAGAACGCTCCGAGCTGACTCCGGGCAAGACGGCTTTACCTCCGCCGCTGTAGCCGGCATAATAGTGATATTCGATATTTCCTGTAGCCACGATCAGATCCGATGAGGCGACCGTATCCAGGATTTCCACAGGCGTTCCCCGCCCGGTCTCGCCCAAAGATACGCATTTTCGAGGATCGTGCTGCATGTAGGGCAAAATGGTGCAGTCCCGCAGGAGCATGCGCTCCTCAACGGATGTCATCCTGCGGTGCGTGCCCAGAGCAAAGACGATCTTCAGATCGCTAATGCCCAGATCCTCAAGCCTGCGGATGAGAGGCGGAAGCATGAGGTGGCTGGGTGCCGGCCGGGTGATATCGCTCACCAGAATGCTGGCCGATTTAGAGCCGGCAAAATCATCCAGACTTCTTCCCAGGGCATGATCTATTGATCTATCGATCTCACCGGCAGGCGCGGCTGCAAGCTCCTCGGCCAGCACTACCTCTGCCCCTTCAACCAACATCAGATCGAGGCACCCTTGACCGTAACCAAGCCGGACATTGTTATTTGAATTCATGAACATGTTAGTTCGTCTCTTGTGCGTTCTTTGTGGCTTTGTGCCTTTGTGGTTTGGTTTTTTTTTGGTAGGGATGAGAGGCAAGGGCTTACTACCACGCTCACCACAAAGGCACAAAGGCACAAAGACGACTTACGTCTTCCAGATCACAGCGCGGCTCAGCATCTCGGAAAAGGCCTCAAAGATGGGACGATCCGTTTTCGTGAGGAAGTAGTCGGCACCCACCTGGCTGCATGCCGCCCTGATGCGATCGTTATGCTCAGTCATGCGTCTCAGATACTCCCTCCGCTCATCCTCAGTTACGCGAGTGATGAGGGGCTGGCCGCTCTCCAGATCCACGAACTTCACATCGCCTCCAAAGCGAAGCTCCATCTCTTGCGATGCCAGTACCTGGATTACCACCAGCTCATGCCCGGACAGCCGGTAGATGCTGGATAATATCTCATCCGTCTCGCCCAGCAGGTCGGATATCAAGACCACCAGGCTGGTCGTCTTGAGGAGCGATTCCAATTGTTCGGCGATGGCTTGCAGGCCCGTCCCGCCCCTGGGAATTGTCCTGTCCAGCTCTTCTATCGATTGAAAGAGATTTCTTCTTCCCCGCTTGGGCTCGCCGGGATAGAGCTTCTTGCAGAAGAGCGATATGGCATACTTCTCATTCTCCAGGGTGGCGAGATAGGCAAAGCCGGCAGCCAGACGCGCGGCATATCCAAACTTTCCCTCATAGCCCATGCTGGCGCTGCCGTCCAGAAGGATGTGCACCACCAGGCTTCTCTCCTCCTCGTGCTCCCGGATGTAGAGCTTCTCAGTTCGTCCGTAGACCTTCCAGTCCACCAGCTTGAAGTCGTCTCCTTTGCGGTACTCCCGGTAGCCGACGGGGCTTATGCCGTGTCCAAAGCGCAGGGACTTTCTGCCTCCGCTGTAGGCGGTCGATACCCGCTTCTTGACGAGCAGGGAGAACTTCTCCAGCTCTTTGAAGAACTCTGTATCCATGATTTGTCCT
>JAPKYA010000078.1 GCA_026394565.1 Methanothrix sp. | reverse complement strand
TCCGGAACACTCCGGAGCTGTGCATCAGCGGCTACAAGCTTGAGGCCTGCACCGGCCTGCCTCTGGAAGGCTGGGAAATCAAGGTCTTCAATAGCTCAAATGGTGCCTTGATGGGCACAGCCACAACCAACGTCACCGGTTACTGGCGGGTCTGCGATCTTGTGCCCGGCAACTTCTGGGCAAATGAAACGCTGAAATCAGGCTGTAATAACGCCAACACCAACAAGCTCTTAGCACTGGAATGCATTAACAAGACAAATGTGCTGCAAGGCTGGGAAATCAAGGTCTTCAACGCCAGCACTAAAGCGTTGATGGGCACGGCCACCACCAATGCCCTGGGCTTCTGGGAGGTCTGCCATCTTGTCCCCGGCAACTACTGGGCCAACGAGACCCTGAAATCAGGCTGGAGCAACGCCAATCCCAACCAACTCGTAGCACTGCAATGCATTAACAAGACAAATGTGAACTTCAGGAACACCCCTGAGCTATGCATCAGCGGCTACAAGTACAATGCCTGTAACGGCGATCCTCTGCAAGGCTGGGAAATCAAGGTCTTCAAAGCCAGCACTAAGACATTGATGGGCACAGCCACCACCGATGCCTTGGGCTTCTGGCAGGTCTGCCATCTTGTCCCCGGCAACTACTGGGCCAATGAGACCCTGAAAGCAGGCTGGCAGAACGCCAATCCCAACCAGCTCGTAGCACTGCTATGCGTTAACAAGACAAACGTAAACTTCCGGAACACTCCTGAGCTTTGCATCAGCGGCTACAAGTTCAATGCCTGCACCGGCCAGCCCCTGCAAGGCTGGGAAATCAAGGTATTCAACGCCACTACAAAAGCGTTGATGGGCACAGCCACCACCAATGCCCTGGGCTTCTGGGAGGTCTGCCATCTTGTCCCCGGCAACTACTGGGCTAACGAAACGCTGAAGAGCGGCTGGCTGAATGCCAACCCCAACCAGCTCGTAGCACTGCTATGCGTTAACAAGACAAACGTAAACTTCCGGAACACTCCGGAGCTTTGCATCAGCGGCTACAAGTTCAATGCCTGCACCGGCCAGCCCCTGCAAGGCTGGGAAATCAAGGTATTCAACGCCACCACAAAAGCGTTGATGGGCACAGCCACCACCAGTGCCCTGGGCTACTGGGAGGTCTGCCATCTTGTCCCCGGCAACTACTGGGCCAATGAAACGCTGAAGAGCGGCTGGCAGAACGCCAATCCCAACCAGCTCGTAGCACTGCTATGCGTTAACAAGACAAACGTAAACTTCCG
>JAPKYA010000083.1 GCA_026394565.1 Methanothrix sp. | reverse complement strand
CAGCGATTATTGAAATATCCTTCATTTTGCCAACTCTCTATAAACAGAAAATGCTCTCAAATCGAAACCCCGCGCCGCCAGCCACTCCCTGGTCCTTCCTAGAACCACGAGAGGAACACCGGCAAGCTGCGGCACAACTTTACATCCGGTGAGAAACATTGTGATCCTCAGCGCACGGATATAGGCATTCATAACCCTAACGACTGCCTCTTTGTCTTTTGTGGCCGGCCTTAACAAGGGAAGGGCAGCGCCCGCCAGGCCGGCGCCCAGAGCCAGGCTCTTGGCAGCATCCAGGCCGCTTCGCACTCCTCCCGAGCTGATTACAAAGGCTCCGGCAGATTTGCACTCGACAATGCTTACAGGCGTTGGAATTCCCCAGTTTTCAAATAGCCTTCCCATTATCTCCAGCTCATCGTCCCCGACCTCTGCAGCACGGAAAGACTCAACGCTGGCCCAGGAGAGACCTCCCACACCTGAGACGTCAATCATCTTCACTCCCGCAGAGACCAGATCCAGGGCCACTTCTCTGGATATACCGGCTCCGGTCTCCTTAACCATGATCGGTACCGATCCTTTGGCCGCCGATTTCAGGGCCTCCAGCACTCCGCGGGCGTCTTTGTCTCCTTCCGGCTGAATGCTCTCCTGCAGGAAGTTCAAATGAACGGCAATGGCATCAGCATCTATCATCTCAGCCAGCCGCTCTAAGATCTCCGGCCCGGATCTTTTCAGTTGCACGGCTCCGATGTTGCCGATTATGGGAACATCCGGCGCGGCATCCCTGACTGCAGAGAAGGTATCCACCAGCGTTCTGTCTTCTATTGCCGCCCTTTGTGAGCCCACCCCCAAAGCTATGCCAAGCTCTTGGGCCGCCTCCCCCAGGCGGACATTGATCTTCTTGACCTCGGGATGGCCTCCGGTCATGGCGCTGATCATAAATGGAGCTTTCAGCTTCCTCCCCAGGAAAACAGAGGATGTATCGATATCCGCCTCGTCTATCTCCGGAAGAGCCTTATGCATCAGAACCAGATCCTGGAAGGGCCGATTTTTCGCATCGACCGGCTTTTCCAGACAGACTCTGATGTGGTCGAGCTTACGGCTGGATGTGGTCAATTCGCCCCCCTATTCTAGTTCCCACGCATTCTCCTTTTAAGGCCAGGGCAATATTTCCTTCAATGCCTGCATTAAATATCACTGAGTCTATTCCCAAATCGGCCAGATCTAAAAGTTCCAGCAGCTTTCCTCTCATGCCCCCGGTAACGTCCACACCCGCGCTGTTTCCAATGGCGCTGTGCACCTCGGAAAGCTCTTTTCTTGTAATCCTGGAGAGAGGCCGGCCGGAAAAAAGGACGCCATCAACATTGCTTCCCACGGCAACCACCTCGGCCTGCAAAGTTTTGCCGAGATATGCCACGAGCTGATCTCCGGAGACTATTGCTGCTTTTCCGGTGACATCCATAGCCACGTCACCATGCAGCACCGGCATGATGCCGTTCATTAGCATCTCTTTTATGGGCTCCATAAAAAAGCTGTCGATTCTGCCGCCCCGAAGGAGAAGGCAGGAGAGGGGATGAACCGGCAGGCATTCAACGCCGGCCAAACTCAGTGCCTCCACGACCTTTTCACAGAGCTTTGCCACACAGCTATGAGTCACTCTCAATCCCGAACGGTCGAATTTATGGGGCAGACCATATTTTTTAGCAGGAAAGTGTCCAAAAGAGCCGGCCCCGTGCACGAGCACCACATCATCCGGGTGGGATGCGATCTCTTTAGCCACGCGCGTGATCTCGCCCGGTCGTGCCGTAAGTTCCCTGCTCTTGTCTGTCAAAATGCTTCCCCCGATCTTTAGAACCTTAGTCACAGGTCGCCCTCCAGCCGCACACCTTCACAGCCTGCAACAACTTTAAAAGGAACTCCTCTAGCCTGTTTTAAAGCCACCATAAGTGCGTCTGTGCCTGCGGCCCCAGGCAGGGCAATCATGCAGCCTCCGCCTCCAGCTCCGGTAAGCTTGGCTCCAAACGCGCCTCCGGCTCCTCGCGCCGCATTAACCAGTTCGTCCAGCTCACGGGAGCTGACGCCCAAAGCCTCCAGGAGGCCGTGGTTGACATTCATCAGACGGCCCAACTCCTCTGGATTTTGCTCTCTGATGAGGGGGACGGCCTTCTCCGAGATGGCCCCTATGGCCTGAAATATGGGATCGACCAGGTCAAAGTAGCGTTTTCTCAGGTCTTGCACCTTCTCGACCTCAGACAATGTATCGTGAGGCATTTTTGTATATCCTACTACCATCTCAAGCGGGGGGAGATCAAGGGGCGCAATATCTCGGGAGATCTTCAGATAGCCCCCGTAGGTTGCTAGAGCCGTGTCCATGGGGCTTCCCAATCCCTGTTGGACCTTCTTTTCCAAGCGGTAGGAGATGGCTGCAATCTCCTTTCGGGATAGGCCAAGCCCATGGTGCGCACTTATGGCAGCCACGGCGGCCACCACGATTGATGCCGATGATCCAAGCCCTGCAGCCGGCGGCAGGCTGGAATCAATACAAACCCGGATATCTTTGACATCAAATTCTCTTAGCACGGCGGAGATATATCTGGTGGCATGTGCTGCCTGGGGGGATGTGAGCCTGCCGGTTGTCAGATCCAAGGAGAATCCATGTAAAGCAAGCTCCGCTGTCTTTATGAGCACGCTGCCCGGAAGGTTTCGCACGGTGACTTTTGCTCTCAGGTCAATGGCAGCGCCAATAGCAGTGACTCCAAAGACGACTGCATGCTCTCCGAAAAGGATGATCTTGCCGGGAGCTGATGCCGTTGTCAATAAAGGGCCTCCTCAGGAAAAGGCAATCGCTGCGTACCCAACTACCTGGCTGTAGTCGCCGCTCACGTCTCCGCTGGTAGCATAGGCAAGCAGCTTGCCGGCTTTTGCTCCAAGGGCAGCGGCGGCCGTGATGGTTACTGCGATCGGCCCATAGCCGCATGCTGTGGCATTGTAGCGGTATACTCTGCTATAGAGTTCGGGTACATCCATATTTAAAATAGCCTCCAGGAGCTTTGCGTCCACCTTCCTGGCAGTCTCTTGGGGCTCATAGTGGGTAAAGTCGCTGCTGGCAATAATTATGCATCGGCGATTAAGCTTTCGCACGGCCAAAGAAAGCTCCTGCCCGACCTCTATCGCAGTTTGCTCATCCTGCAATCCCATCGAGATGGGAAGTATCTTGAATCCCTGAAATCGCTTCTGGAGAAATGGGAGCTGAACCTCAATCGAGTGCTCGTGCAAATGAGCCGTCTCATCATGATCGATAATGCTGCCGGCAAGCATATCCGCCAGCACCAGATCCGGCTCGACGACGCCCAGAGGCGTTCTCCATGATTCACGAGACAGTGCCACTGGTGAACCGAGGCCGTGATGATTGGGCCCGATGATCACATAGGTTTCCGCTTTAGGCAGGCGGGAATAGACCTCGGCGGCAACTTGCCCCGAATAGATATATCCGGCATGCGGGACCACTGCTCCTAGAATTGGAATCTCTTTTTCAGGATGCAGCATGTCGTCCAGCTGGTGCTCTAATTCTGCTCCGTTACCCGGATAGAACTGACCTGCAACAGCCGGAAGCCGCATGGATCAAAACTCCATCTCGAAGTCCGAGATAGTGTATTTGAACCGATCCTCTTCGCCCCTCTCGCGCAGCACCTGACGGGCCAAGAGCCAGTAGATAAGCGTTAGAGCTTTCCTGCCTTTGTTGTTGGTGGGTATGACCAGGTCAACATTGGAGGTCATGTTGTTGGTATCGCAAAGAGCGATTACCGGTATGCTTACATC
>JAPKYA010000002.1 GCA_026394565.1 Methanothrix sp. | reverse complement strand
CGGCACTGATTGGTATAACCAACTTGCCGGCAAATTCGATGAGTCCGCAGGCAAGGGAGAGCCGATGGTCGTGGTCTTCACCAATACAGTCTCAGGATCTGGTGAATACCTGGATGCCTACAAGAAGTTCGTAGAATATGCCGCCGGCAAAGGCGCCAGCTTTGTCACCACCAAGGAGTTAGTGGAAAGCGCCAAAAATGCCTAACGATCTCGGAAATAGACACTACAGATCTGTGAGCTTTTTTGCTCTTTTTCTCGTTCCTAGAAACGTTTAGTAGTGGATCTATTATGGGTTGGAATTTGGATCTGCCAAAGGTCATTCCGTCATAATATGCTAATCTGTTTGAAAGCAATCCGGGATTGGGATTTACCATGATCGCAAGTATTAGGCGACGACCAAAATGTCAACCAATTATTGCATCACAACCGCTTTACTGCAAAATACATATAGTAAGCAAGAGAAAGACCGGGTCGAATGTCCTCGGTGGCTCTCTGGCTCTGTGTAGTTCTTTTCGTTGGATCTGCAGTAGCCTCAGACGTGCCTTTCGTCTTTGACGCAAAAAATTCTAGCGTAGCCAATTATACATCAGACCAACTTGAGAGAGCAAGTGTCACTTCATCAGACCTTACAGGAGTGCCATTCACATTTGCGCCCCTAAATAATGAAACTCTTGAATTTCCAGTAGTAGGTGGTGGCAACGCTCCCACACGAACAACGGAAAAGAACATAGAGGATCTCAAAAAGATGTTAAACTCAAAGGTGGAGGCTGATAATCCAGCAGTCATAGAAGAAGTCGGCTTGGCTGCAGGTAGGTACTCCGGAGATTATACAATTGATCAAGTCGGTGCAATTTATGATTATCTGAAAGAAAATTGGCATTATATGAGAGATCCACGAGGAGTTGATTATTTCAAAAATGCCAGCGAATCTCTAAATCTGGGCAAGAGAAGTGGATGCGTCGGAGTTGGTGATTGTGATGATTTCGCCATTCTCATGTCAGCGCTGGTGGAATCTATCGGCGGAACGACCAGAATTGTCTTGGCCCGCAATAATAGCACAGGTGGACATGCTTATTCCGAAGTTTATCTCGGCCAGGTTAACGTCGCGGGTAGTCAAGTGGAAGACATCATCAACTGGCTAGAGCAAGAATTTGAAACTGATAAGATCTATACCCATATCGATACAGATACAAAGGATGTCTGGCTGAATTTCGACTGGGGAGCCGATGAAAAAGGAAACGCACACCCTGGAGGCCCTTTTTTCCAGGGAGACAAACACTACATCATTTGTATCAGGGATAATTTTGGAAAAACTGCGCTAAAGCTACCAGAAAAATCCAATAAACCGCCCAAGTTAATCAGCCTGACTCCAGATAAAACTAGCCCACAGGAGGCTGGAACCACCATAACCTGGACAGCTGAAGCTAAAGACCTTGATAAGGACCAGATCTCATATCGCTTTTTCATAAATGATGAATCTGCAACCAATTGGAGCAAAGATAACAAATGGATATGGGCAACTACAGATGATGATGCAGGCGAAAATCAAGTTGAGATTAGAATTAGGGATGGAAAACATAGGGGACCCAATAGATTCGATGATAATAGGATCGCCAGCTTCAATGTAACTGTACCAAATCTGAAACTTACAGCGCCAGCAAATCAGCTGCCAGTTATCAATAGATTAGTGCCGGACAATGCCACCATCCTTTTTGAAGGTGCGTCTGTAAAAGATGGATCTGGCGTTTTGAATCTGATTATAAAAATAGAACAGTCCCCACAGGGGGAGGGAAAGAGTCAAGCGGAAAAGGAGAATTTAGAGATGAACTCCACCATAAATCTGCTCAATGAGGCAGATTCCAAAGGACTTGCCGTCTCGATATCCGTTACAGGAGATATTGCCAATAAAGCATATCCTCTCTATGTCACCATGCTAGGCTCCAAAGAAAATCATGAACTGATGATGGGTGGTTTTAGCGAAGGCGAAGAATTGGTCTCCTTCGAGGATCAGGATGCAAGGCTGCGCAAGACCAAAAGATTTGTTGAGGATGACTATATCTCTGATGGAAAGCAGTCAAAGGTGGCCGGCTACCTGCCACAGCCCGATTCCTTTAACCAGAGCCGGCACTGATTGGTATAACCAACTTGCCGGCAAATTCGATGAGTCCGCAGGCAAGGGAGAGCCGATGGTCGTGGTCTTCACCAATACAGTCTCAGGATCTGGTGAATACCTGGATGCCTACAAGAAGTTCGTAGAATATGCAGTCGGCAAAGGGGCCAGCTTTGTCACCACCAAGGAGTTGGTGGAAAGCGCCAAAAATGCTTAACCATCCGGAAATAGGTAAAAGCGTTTAACCCTTTAAAAAAAATTCCAATTGTTAAACATCAATCCTTATGCCGAAGAGCTTCTCGAATTTCTCATACTTGGCCTGAGCTCGATAGAGGTTTTGCCGGGTATAGGGCAAACCCTGCTGGCAGGCCAGCATGTCCCTGATCTCAGCCTGGGTGAAGACCGCCTCCAGCTTCTCTTTGGCAATTGAGGATAAAATCACTTTCTCTGTGACGATCTCCAGATCAAAGTCGCCCTGCCAGTTCCACTGCCGGTCATAACGCATCAGCACCAGGTGCTCATTTTTGCAGCGCGCACAGACCAGCCGTATCGATTCTGTGCAATGATAAGCCAAGCTCTCCAGATCCGAGTCGCACTTGCTGCAAAAGCCGACCATATTGCACTCTAATGAGACTGGTTCCAGCCTTTTTCCTTCAAAAATGAGGGTACGACTCTTCTCCTCAAGTTGGTTCATCTTGACTTCAAGACGTCCGCCATGCTGTAGATTCCAGGCTCTTTGCCGACTACCCACTCTGCCGCCCGCACGGCGCCGCTGGCAAGTCCAGTTCTGCTATGCGCCTGATGCTTTATCTCGAGGCGCTCGCCGGATCCTGC
Organism: Methanothrix sp.; assembly: GCA_026394565.1. Taxonomy (GTDB): domain Archaea; phylum Halobacteriota; class Methanosarcinia; order Methanotrichales; family Methanotrichaceae; genus Methanothrix. The sequence goes on along the minus strand of JAPKYA010000002.1, from coordinate 92,069 downwards.
GAATAGCACAGTGTGATCTCCCACAATATCTCCACCGCGTACAGCATGCACTCCAATCTCTTTTCCTCGCGGCATGACTCCTTCCCGGCCATACACGATCTCCTTCTCGCCCAGAGCCCTCTTTATCGCCTCCACTGTGGCCAGAGCCGTGCCGCTGGGGGCATCTTTCTTCTGATTATGATGGGCTTCAATGATCTCGATGTCGTAGTCCTTGAGCGCAGACGCTGCATCGGCCACCAGCTTCCAGAATACATTTACGCCCATGCTGAAATTTGGTGTTATAACTGCAGCCACATGGCCTTCTATGGCTTTTTTCATCTGAGCATGCTGCTCTGGAGAAAAGCCCGTAGTTCCCACGACGAGATCAATTCCGAGGTTTGCCGCCGTGCATACGTTATTTACCGCCGCTTTGGCAATGGTAAAGTCGATGAGCACATCCGGTTTGCTCTCCCTCAAGACCGACTCCAGCTCAGCCGCGTCTTTAACGATGATGCCGCCCGGGAGGGCCTTTCCCGCCCCCACAGCATCCAATCCGGCCACGAGCTGCATGTCTTTCGCCTTGGCCGCCTCCTGGATGATCAAAGTGCCCATGCGCCCCAGGGCACCCGTAATGGCTATGCGCGTCATGCTCTCTCGCCTAGCCTTTCCAGGATCTCTTTTAATATGAGCTCTTTCTCAGGAGCCATTGCCCCCAGAGGAAGACGCATTGGCCCACCGGCCCGCCCTAGATATTTATGAGCCGTCTTCACAGGAATGGGATTGGTCTCCAGGAACATGGCCCGCACCAGCGGGGCAAGCTCATAGTGCAGTGACCTGGCTTTCTCGAAGTCGCCCTTTAAAATAGCGTCCACCATAGCCACCGTTTTTCTGGGAGCCACATTGGCCACCACGGAAACTACACCTTTGGCGCCCAGAGACATGGTGGGCAGGGTCAGATCATCATCTCCTGAGAGCAGGATAAAGTCGCTGCCCCGGGTCTGCTCGATGATTTGGGATTGCTGAGAAAGGCTCCCACTGGCCTCTTTTATGGCCACGATATTCTTCACCTTGGACAGTTTCGCGACCAATTCCGGCTTGAGATCGATTCCGGTTCTCTTGGGGACATTATAGAGCACAATGGGAATGTCGCACTTCTCGGCTATGGTCTTGAAGTGTTCGAACATACCCCTGTCATTGGGCTTGTTGTAGTAAGGCGTGATCAACAAAGCGGCATATGCACCTGCTTTGGCAGCATGGCGCGTCAGCTCCAAAGCCTCACGGGTATTGTTTGAACCCGTTCCTGCAATAACGGGCACCTTGGAAGATTCCACGGCAATCTCCACTACCCTTTTATGCTCCTCAAAGGTTAATGTGGCCGACTCACCTGTTGTGCCGCAGGGAACAATGCCCGCTATGCCGGTTTTATTCAGGTACTCAATGTTCTTCTTCAGTCCATCCTCATCCAGGCTCTCATCTTCTAAAAACGGCGTGATTAAAGCGGGAAACACGCCTTTAAGCATCAATCTCGACCTCGCCTCGGCGAGTTCTCCTCTGCCTCATTATATTGGAAATATATCCTGCCACACGATTGCGTATGGTCTTATTTTTGATGTCTGTATATTCCGACACCTTCAGCTTATTCTGTTCAAAGTCAGGGCTAAATGAGCTTTCGTAGGTCCTCAACAGATCCATCGCGAAATTCTTGATATAACTAGGTTTTACGCTTCCCATAATCAACACTCCAGCTAGAGCAATTCTTTGTGCATCCTTGCCCCACCAATTTATATCTTCCGCACAAAACCCGGTAGCGGTTTGCCGCCTGCCGCTGCCTGGCTGACCGGCCCCACACCCTTTCCCACCCGCATGCTGCCGAGAAGAGCCCTTTCTGCGAACTTCTTGGCCTGGCGGGCCGCATCTTTCAGGGGACTGCCTAGAGCAAGAAATGTTGTTAATGCGGCAGAATAGGTGCATCCCACGCCGTGGTTGCCCCCCGCCACCCTCTCACCCGGCAGAAGGATGATCTCTTCCCCCTCCGCCAGGAGATCGGTGCAGTCCAAGTGTCCGCCCTTAACGATTACTGCCTTCGGCCCAAGCTGCAAGATCTTTTGGGCGGCCAGTTGGGCACTGTCTCTATCGCGAACCTCTATTCCAGTCAGAGCCTGGGCCTCGAAGATGTTGGGAGTTACTACCCTGGCCAGCGGAATGAGATATGCTTTTAAAGCCTCCAGCGCCTCAGGCCGAAGCAGCCTACCGCCCGCTTCCGCCTCGATCACCGGGTCTAAGACGAAGGGAATTTCGGTCATTCGCAGGTGATGGGCCACGGCTGTCACAATCTCGGCTGAGTGTAGCATGCCCGTCTTGGCAAAGGAGATGGAGAAATCATCGGTGATCGACTTGAGCTGCTCTACTACTATCTCGGGCTCCAGGCCGTAGACCCGTTGCACCCCCAGGGTATTTTGGGCGGTAATGGCTGTGACTGCGCAGGTTCCATGCAGTCCCAGCACGGAGAAGGTCTTAAGATCCGCCTGGATGCCGGCCCCGCCCCCCGAGTCCGAGCCGCCTATGGTAAGCACGACTTGCGGCATTAAGAGATCTTCTTCTCAGCCGCCTGCACCATACTCTCCGGCAGCTTGTACTTTTGAGCAATCTTCAAGGCCTTGCGGTAAAGGCCGGCTTGCATATGCAGCTCATAGGCCTTCACGGCCGCTTGCAGCATCATCTCCGCGGGCAGTTGGAATTCCTCGGCAATCTCAGTCGCGTTCTTGGCCAGACCAAAGCTCATGCTCTTATTGAAGGCCTGAATCGCAGCCTGCCGGACCATATCCTGGGAAAGGCCGTATTCCTTGGCATAATCGGCAGCAGCCCGATAAAACTCGCTGTCGATTTTTCTGTTGAATGAACGCTCTGCCGCCTCCAATCGAAGATCTTCGGGAAGGTCGTACTTCTTGGCTAGATCTGCAGCCAGTGAGTAGTCGCCTTTCTTCATATTGGCATCATAGGCTTTGCGAACCGCCTCTATCAGCATATCATTTGGCAGGCCGAAGTCGGACTTGATCTTTGCCGACTCCTGGTAGGCACCCAGGTTCATCTTTATGGCGAAAAGCCTCACACCTTCTGCCAGACTACTATCAGCCATAGTATCCTCCATAAATACAATTACTATTATTGTCCCAGGAATAAGAACCTATCAGTCCACACTCCTCTCCCGGAGATTAGTTACAAAGGCATACTGCGTGGTGGTGGGAAGCTTTCTTCGTAGCTCCCTTACCTCGGGAAGGTAGATTATGATCTGCTTTGCTTGCGGCCTATCTTTTCCCAGGATCTTGGCTACAAGCTCCACCTCCGGCTCGCCCTGCACCCGGGCGGCGCCACTGCCGTAGTCGGGAGACATCTCAATCAGCATAGGCAGCCGCAGGCGACTCCAGAGAAACCTGGGGATGCTTTTTGAGATCAGATCCAGCTCGGCCTTATCCATTATGAAAAAAGTATTATCCTTTCCCTTGATGCCCGGCTTTTCCATGGTCAAAAGCTCGGTCAAATTGATTCGCTTATTGGGCAGGTGCTGGTTCATGGTCTGAATGGTCTTGACCAGAATATTCTTGTTCATCGCCTGTCCGTCATCGGAAAATGCCATCAGTTCCTTTTATGCTCTCTTGCGACTTAAAGGTAACCGTTATCAGAAAAGTTTCAAGAATATTGCTGCGCACGGGTGCGCCGCCGCAGTTTCACTAAAACGTATTTATATATCTGTAAATCAATCTATTTTTCTTGAGATTCAGACACCTTCGGGCAGCCTGAGCCACATTCTCTCGGTCTTCTTCCCGACAGTAGATCCCGAAACGCCAGGTAGCTTTTTGGGCTCTTTCCAGGATGCTGACCAGTGGTGATACCTCTCGCAGCGGCCTGACCTCACCCTCGACAAGAGCCGGAAAATTGCCCTCCGGAGCATCAGGAAGCATGGGATTGTCCACCAGAATGTAATCTGCATCCGCTCCCGCCTCATGGGCAATCTCCTGGGCCAGCATCTTTTCGCTCGCCTTGAGAACTGTTGGGTCCAGGCACTCCAGGCCGACGTAAACGGCGCGCTTAAAAATTCTCCGAGATTTGATGCGCGTAGCCATCTCCGCCGCATAGCCGCCCGATCCCTCCAGGGAATTGAAGAGCTGGATGTCGTCCATTTCTTTTACGGCAGGAGCACTCGTCCCATCCTCAATCATGCGCCGAATGCCGGCGGAGACCATGCATTCCGAGATGCGGCAGACATGATGGTAATAAACTGAAGGATGCATGAGCAGCCGGGAGATGAGCAGAGATGTCGCCGCCTGCACGCCTCCTGCCTCCACCACCAGCTCTCCGTCGTGAAGGGTCATCTTTTGCAATAGACGCAATCGATCTATCACTCCGTAGGCCACGCCGGTGTAGTGAGCATCCCGGATCAGGTAGTCCATCCTATCCACATCTATCTCGCCGCTCACGATCTGCCCAAGACCGGATCCATTTATTGCGGCCTGAATACCGGAGGCTTTCAGGCCATAGTTATCTAAAACATCGCGAAGCTCGCGTCTCTTCAAGAGATCTACGATGCTCTCGTGCTCCTTTCGCAGGTAGGGGGCGAGGGCTGCCTCAGTGGCATGGGAGAGCGGACCGTGGCCCACGTCATGCAGAAGTGCCGCGGCGCCTACCAGCATCTTATCCTCTTCTTGCAGGCCGAGATGGTTCGCGAGCAGATCCGCCAGATGGTAGGCCCCCAGGCTGTGCTCGAAGCGAGTGTGATTGGCACCGGGATAGACTAGGCTGGCCAGGCCGAGCTGCTTGATCCAACGCAGCCGCTGCATCTGGGGCGTGTCCGCCAGTTGCAGGGCAAGGCCCTCCAGCAACACATAGCCGTGCACAGGGTCTCGGATCTCAGTCATCTGGCTAAACCCAGGAGGCTCCTAGATTAAATATTGTTCTGGATGGCGAGAATTTCGATGTGTAGTCCTGAAACCTTTGACTTTATATGCCCATCAATGTGGCATGGGAAATATTGTAGAACAAAGGTCGAAGACCATCACCTTTCCTCCTACATCACTGACTTTTGCCGCCCTCCTTCTCATCGATATAGTGGCGCAACCGCCCGGCAGCCCAGGCGCTCGATCATTTGGGCAACCTTGCAGGGGGGACGATTTGCCCGGCCTGCTAGCGCTCAGGCGGGGGCAGGCGCAGCCCTGGAATGGTGCATGCTTTTTTCCATAGTTGCATCGAGGGCTACACGCATCTCCTGCTTTTGCGCCTCCTCGAAGCTGCCGTTCTCCAAGAGGTCCTCCATCATGCCGCCGAGGATGTCATCCATGACCTCCATCTTAAAGCAAAGGCGCTGCCTTTGTGCATCGTAGTAATTTATTTGCAGTTGCAGAACTGGATTTGCGGCAACCTGCTCGTTATTGGCGAGGCCGGCCAGTTCATCATCTGCCTTTTTGGCTTTATCCTTGACCTTATTATAAAGGCCAAACCAGGAGAGAATAACTGAGGAGTCCAGCTTGGAGAGCTTGGGCATCATGCGCCCAAACCTCTGGGAGAGCTTGATCAGATCCTCATTGGCAGAGCGAATGGCATCCTGATGGCGGGCAAGGTCTGAGGCGTACTTAGCGAATTCAGGGTTCTTGGACATCTGCATCACCTATTGCGAAATTATTATCGTGGCGGATAATAAGGTGGAGCCGCGCGGAGCGAAAGTGATCGGCCAAGAGAGACAGAATTAATATTGAAGAAGATTTGCAGAGGAATATGATATGAGTAGCAGTAGTGATAAGATCTCCCAGGTGCGCCGGCTCTGCCACCAGCTCTGTTTCTCCGCCTGCGTCGAAGACAAGCGGCTGGGCCGCCATGTTGAGCTCCTGCGCATGCGGCCTCACTGGTCCGTTTTGAAAAGGGAGGAGCAGATCCAGAGGATCGACCAGGGTGAGAAGGTCCCCTTCGACATCTCCCTGCCCCTGCCCGCCCGAGACGAGCGGGAGGGCTCCGACGTGGGGGTGGGGCTCTTCTGGGAGCGTTTCCAATGCAGGCAATGCGGCAGATGCTGCTACACACCAGGAGCTGGCCTTTACCTTGAGAAAGAGGATTTTGAAAGGATTGCGGAGCGTGTGGGAAGGAAAAAGCTAAAAGCCCTCTGCCGGTACGAAAAGGCCCTGCAGGCCTGGGTGCTGAGGCAGCCCTGTCCATTTTACGACCGAGATAAGGGCTGCTCCATCTATGAGATCAGGCCCCTCACCTGCACCAAGTACCCCCTTCATCCGCCTCTGCCGGAGATGCCCTACAATCTGGCCGTCGATGCCTTCTGTCCAGCAGCGCGCGCTCTGGCCAAGGATACCTTGAGCTGGTGGATCATCTGCGAGAACTACTGGGCAGCAATACTTCAACAATTGGCATGCGATCAGAGCAAAAAGCCCTGAATCAGCGCTCTGCCTTGCATTTTCACTGCATCGGGTTCAGGCTAAGCACCCCTTTTAGCCATTCTATTCGATCGGACCGTCCCACTTCATTGATACTGTAATGGTCCGCTTTATACCATTGAATGGATTTCAGGACGCTACCCGCTTCATAATACTCCAGGAACTTCTGCTTGGGAAAAAAGACATCCTGAAGGCCGAATTGGAAGAAGAGTGCAGAAGGTGCGGCATTTTTTATATAGCGCAGAGGGTCGATCTGTTCCATGATCTTTTTATATTTTTCGAGTTCATCTCCTGCAAGGGTGGGCATGTTCAGAAGGGCCACATCGGTGAAACTTCCTACACCCGCCATCAGCACGCCGGCTTTTATCCTCTTATCCACTCCCAACAGTATCCCTGCAAAAAGAGCGCCGAGACTGTGGCCGACGAATGCTATCCGATTTGTGTCCACATTCGGCAGCGAAGAGATCAGATCAACGGCGCGGCGCAGATCAATGGCAATATCGATGAACCAGTCACGCACATCCTCGGGCCGTCCACTTGCTCTTTTGCCAAACATAGCTCCATCGGCCCAGGGTGCATCAATGAGCAGGCAGGTCGCTCTGGCCTTGGCCAGAGTTAAAGCCTCATCCAAGAAGGAAGATCTGCTTCCTGGGCCCGGATGCACGAAGATGACTCCCGCAAATGGGCCATTTCCCTGAGGTACGACCTGATAAGCTCTGATTCTTCCACCTTTTATGCCGGCATAGCTGATATCGTGCACGGAGATGCCGTTTCGATATTCAATGACGGCTTCTTCTTTGTTCAGCGGAGCCTTTTGGTTGTAGGAAAATGTTTCATTCAAATCAGTAAACCTCCCTACCCTCAAAACATCTTTTTTTCATTCATGTAATTTATGATTTCAGCAAAGCCGTTTCCGTATTCGGCCTTTGCTACGTAGTCAGAGATCTGCTTCAACTCCGGGCTGGCGTTGCCCACAGAGGCCCGAAAGCCGGCCAACCGGTACATGGGCAGGTCGCTGTTGCTGTCGCCGATGGCGGCAAACCCGGAAAGATCGATTTGCATGCGCTTCGCAATGCGACGCAGGCCCGTGCCCTTATCGACCCGCCTGTCTTTGATGTGCACGGCATAGGTGGTATCAATGATCTCCACAGGCAAACCCAGTTCCTGGACGCGCCTGGCTGCGGCCAATGCATCGAAGTTGCGCAGCAATGCAATATCGGTAAATCTGTAGCGTGCGGAGTTGTATCTCTGCAGGGGAAACTCGGCTGCCAGCTTTTGGAAGGCATCCTCACAAACGTTCAGGTCCGCCAGAACCTCCATCTCATCCTCTGAGTGGGATAGCACGCCACCGTTCTCGGCGATGAAGATGCGAGGCGTGCCCAGGAGAACGGAAACGGTTCTGGTAAAGCAGTGGGTGTTTCCGGTGCAGAGCACTACGGGCACCAACAGACGGCGCAGCGCCTGCAGGGCGGCAGGACAGAGCACTCTATTCTGGTCGCTCAGGGTGCCGTCGATATCCACCACCAGGGCGCGGATCATTGCCCTTTGCCCTCCAGTGGGTTGGCGTTCTCAGTCTTATCTTTCAGGCAGACGCAGGGATGAAAGCTCTTCGCTTTTGTCGCCCCCTGCGGCAAGGCTGCAATGTTGTGGTCCGACATGGTCCAGTTAATACAGACAAAGCTTGATATAAAATCTGACGCCTCAGGTGAATTGAATGCTAATGGGAAAGAAAGCCAAGCCCGAGTCGCCGGAGGAGATGGCTCTGGTGCATCATGCCCTGGAAAGCCCTATTCGCAGGAATATGATCATCCTCATGAACCAGGGTGTCCTGAGCGTGCCGGAGATCGCAGCCGCCGTGGGCGAGAAGATGCTCGACTACCATCTGCACCGCCTGGAGCTGGCCGGGCTGATTGAGCTGCAGGAAGGGCGAATCGTGCTCACGGAGGCGGGGGTGGCCTATGGCGGGCTGATGAGGGCACAGAAGGAGAAGAGAGGGGCGGACAAGATCTGAAATTATCGACGATTGAATGAAGAGGGTGAGATGCGTTCCCTCTTGAGAAATACCTGCTCTCGGCAAAGACGCAGAAGAGGACGAAGTCCGCTGTAATATTCCTAAGGGCTGGGCTCTGCCAAGTTTGCCTAATACAGCGAGGCCGAAATAAACCAGGATTTTAACTTCGCGGCTTCGCGCCTTCGCGTGAAACCGGACCCTGTTGAATCTCACGCGAAGCCGCGAAGGCGCGAAGAACAATCAGCCGTTCACAAAGGCACATTACTTTCTCACAATCATGGCTTTAATTAGGCCCGGATGTACCAGAACCGGGGGAGTGAAAGGTACTGGCTTGAACAGGAATTGAATATCTCTTTTTCGACGGTTGACTTTGGCTGTCGGATGCGTTTGGATTTTCGCCGGGTGATTCAAGACTCTATTTTTGATATGAAAATGATTCAGATCAACCTATGCAGTCGCCACCTTTATCACAGAATACCCTGCCTTCTCAAGCGATCTAACCATCGATCTCTCCCTTCTCTTTGATGTTCTTTCATGAACCGCCTCAGCACCCATGTCCTGATAGGGCTCACCTGTCTTGAGAACAAAATAGATATCTATAAGCATACGATGCGCTAAAGCAACAAGAGTCTTCTTTTTGCCCTTCCTTCTGACGAGATTATGATAGAAGGCATTGTATGAGGTGTTCTTAGTTTTTGATGCAGCCCATGCAGCTTCAGTTAAGGCTCCTTTCAGAAAGGAGTTACCTTTCTGTGTTTTTCCGCTCTTCTTCTTGCCTGCACTCTCATTATTGCCTGGGCATACGCCCGCCCAAGAAGAGAGATGTGCTTCATCCGGAAACTGAGACATATCAGCGCCAATTTCCGCCAATATCGCTGACGCATTAACTTCACTAATCCCTGGAATCGTTTGAATCAGATTCGATTCTTTCTGAAAAGGGACCATCTTCTTCTCGATCTCCTCATCGAGTTTCTCTATTTGCTTGGCAAGATAGTCGATATTTTGCAAATGCATTTTTAAAAGGAACCTGTGATGATCGGTTAGCTTTCCGTTAACGGCTTTCTCCAGCAGATCTACCTTCTTTTTGAGTTTGCCTTTTGCCATCTTTGAGATCTCCTCTCTTGAAAGCTTGTCCTTTTCCAGCAGAGATCGAATCAAAGCCAATGAAGAGACGCCGTAGATCTTGGTGACTACAGAGCTGAGCTTGATATTGGCTGCTTCTAATACCTTGACAAGTCGATTCTTCTCAGATGTCATCATTCCAACAAACTTTCTTCGAGTGCGATTGAGATCCCGTAGCTCCCTGATCTCTTTTGGCGGTATAAAACTATTAGGAAGCAATCCATATCTCAACAAGTTTGCGATTCGCTTGCAGTCCAAGATGTCCGTCTTTTTTCTAGGAATAGCTTTGAGGCGTTGCGCATTCGCGAGGACTATTTCGAACTGGCCTTCCATTACGTTGAAGATTGGTTTCCAATAGATTCCGGTGCTTTCCATACCAATCGTCGTAACTTCATATTTCTTTAGCCATGTCATTAGTTCTTCCAGGTCCGAAGTCATAGTCGAGAAGGTTCTAATCTCGAATTTCGGAGGTTTATCAAAGGGTCCGTGGGCAATGCATACGTCAACCTTCTTCTCGTGGACATCCATTCCGGCGCAGCTTATTAGAATTGGCTCCATGATAAATCTCCTTGAGACGGGCAAAGCAACATGGGGGTGTAAATTTGATACGCGTGCCTGATAAGGCGACATTCATGGGTTCTAAGTGTTGCTCAGGGCAGTTTCTTGTACGGGGATGCCGAGATCCTCCAGAAAATGCTCGCCCTCATTGCTTGTCTCATAATTATGTTCCCTCGCTGAACCTAAATATATACGTTGAGCCCAATTTTCATGCTCATGGGTGCCCTATCGGGCATGAAGGTTTCTTGGTGCAAGACTGTGGCGTCTTTGCTAGCAAATTTTAAATTCTCGTGGACTATTTACTTCAATCAATCGGATGAAATGAACAAGTCAATCCGATTCGAAAAGCAGATTGCGGCTACACCGAGCGGAAGAGAGTCTATGAGGGATCAGAGAAGGAACATGAGGAAAAGATGACAGCAGTTACCTGGCTTCATCTTTCGGATTGGCACCAGAAGGGCAAAGACTTCGATCGCAAGGTTGTGCTACGAGCCCTGCTCAAAGACATTCGGGAAAGAGTCAAAATCAGTCCAGACCTGGAGAAAATTGACTTTGTAGTTTTTAGCGGCGACGTGGCTTTTGGCGGGAAGACTGAAGAATACCAAGCTGCAAAAGAACAATTTTTCCAGCCCCTCCTGGACGCCTGTGGATTGGAGCCAAAACAACTATTCATCGTCCCAGGAAATCATGATCTGGATAGGGATGAATTTAAGCTGCTTCCCCATGATCTAACCAAGCCCTTGTCAACAGAGAAAGAAGTTCAAGACTGGCTGACGGATGATCGCAATAGATCTCGCCTCCTGGAGCCTTTTTCGGCATTTGCTTCTTTTGTCAGAGAGTATACTGGACAGGAGCCGCCGGACTATGCCAATGTAAGAAGAATTAACGTCAGTGACAAGGAAATTGCGCTTGTTGGGCTGAACTCTGCCTGGATGTGCGGGCGAAATAAAGACAAAATCGGTGATTATGGATTCGTTATTGTAGGTGAGCCGCAAATTTACAATGCTCTTGAGGAAATCTCCGGAACCGACCTAAGAGTTGCCGTCCTCCATCATCCGTTCGACTGGTTGAGGGAATTTGATCGCAATAGGATAGAAGATTCTCTTAGGCAAGGCTGCGATTTCATATTGCGAGGCCATCAGCATAAGCCAAAGGTGGAAATAACGAGCGGCACATCCGGAGATTGCGTCATTATTCCGGCAGGGGCATCTTACGATCGTCGAATGGCCGAAAACCCACGCTATGCAAATTCATACAATTTTGCCCATCTGGATTTTGATGCTGAAAATGGTGTGGTTTTCCTGCGTCGCTGGAGCGATGATGGAAACAAATGGCTAGAGGATATTGCTTCGTGCAAGGATGGAAAATGCAAGTTTACCCTATTCAAATCTGAATCAGAAGCTTCTTCCCAAGAAACACCCGCATCAAACAAGACAGTCCCCCGTCAAATCCCACCGCCCCCGCGTGACTTCAAAGGCCGCGAGGACGAAATCCGCGACATCCTCTCCAACTTCGAAAAAGGAGCTACCATCACCGGCCTGCGCGGCATGGGCGGAGTGGGAAAGACGGCCCTGGCCCTGGTATTGGCAGATAAAATCAAGAGCCAATTTCCTGATGGCCAGATCTTCATAGATATGCGGGGAACGAGCAATAATCCGGAATTGCCACCCTTGACTCTCGCTGAGGCCATGGCTCAGGTCATTCGGGCCTACAATCCTGTTGATCGCCTGCCTGAAAACTCAAATGAACTGCGCGGTTTGTACCTCTCAATTCTGGCAGGCAAACGTGCTCTCTTGCTGCTGGACAATGCCGCCGGCAGCGAACAAGTCGAGTCTCTGCTGCCGCCCGCAGGCTGCGCCGTTCTCATCACATCGAGGATAAAATTTGCCTTGCCGGGTTTGGCGGAAAAAGATCTGGACATCTTGCATTTAGATAAAGCCTGCGAGCTTCTTCTGGAAATTGCCCCACGCATTAGCAGCTATGCAGAAGAGCTGGCAAAAATATGTGGCCGCCTTCCAATTGCTCTTCGTAATGCAGCCAGCGTTTTGGCTGAAAAAAAGGATTTAAGCGTTCCAGAGTACGAGAGACTTCTGAAGGACAAGGTAGCGCTGCTTAAACTAGTAAAAGGATCCTTCAGCCTCAGCTATGACTTACTCACTCCAGGAAGAAAGAAGCAATGGCGACGTTTATCGGTCTTTCCAGAAGATTTCGACCGCAAAGCAGCGACGGCGGTTTTAAAGATGGATTCAGGCGCATCTGCTGAGGCTCTAAGCGACTTAGTGCAATGGAGCCTTGTAGATTTTATTCAAATACCGGATTCTGAGGAGGGGCGATACAAGCTTCACGATTTGGCGCGTCTTTTTGCAGAATCGTGTCTTGAAGGTGATGAATTTTCGGATGCCCAGCAGAAACATGCCAAGCACTACTCGAAGGTGCTTTCTCAAGCGGGTAATCTCTATCAAAAAGGTGGAACGGATTTCTTAGCAGGACTCAAGCTTTTCGATCGCGAATGGGCGAATATCAAAATTGGACAAGCCTGGATAAAGAACATAATTCCAATCTCCAGCAAATTGAAAAAGAGTGATTTAAAATCAGTCCTGCAATTGGCCAGCTCTTACGCGGTCGATGGTGTTTACGTCTTGGATTTGCGCCTACATCCACGGGAGAAAATTGGCTGGCTTGAAACCGGCATAAAAGCAGCAAGGTTGATAGGAGATCGAGGTGCTGAATGCGTCCATTTGGGCAACCTGGGCGGTGCCTATGCTGCCCTGGGCGAGACTCGCAAGGCCATCCGTTACCACGAGCAGGCCCTGAATATCTCCCGTAAGATCGGTGACAGAAGGGGCGAAGGAACCGACTTGGGCAACCTGGGTAATAGATACTCCGATCTGGGTGAGACACGTAAGGCCATCGAGTATTACGAGCAGGCCCTGGCTATTGCCCGCGAGATCGGCGACAGAAGGGGCGAAGGAAACCGCCTGGGCAACCTGGGCAGTGCCTACGCAGCCCTGGGCGAGACTCGCAAGGCCATCGAGTACTATGAGCAGGCCCTGACGATAGACCGCGAGATTGGCGACAGAAGGGGCGAAGGAACCGACCTGGGCAACCTGGGTAATAGATATGCCGATTTGGGCAAGACACGTAAGGCTATAGAGTACTACGAACAGGCCCTGGCCATTGCCCGCGAGATCGGCGACAGAAGGAACGAAGGAGTCTGGCTGAGCAACCTGGGTAACAGATACTCCGATCTGGGCGAGACTCGCAAGGCCATCGAATACTATGAGCAGGCCCTGACGATAGACCGCGAGATCGGTGATAGAAGGGGCGAAGGAACCGACCTGGGCGACCTGGGTAGTGCCTGCGCAACCCTGGGCGAGACTCGCAAGGCTATCGAGTACTACGAGCAGGCCCTTGCCATCGCCCGCGAGATCAGTGACAGAAGGAATGAAGGAGTCTGGCTGGGCAGCCTGGGCAGTGCCTACGCCACCCTGAGCGAGACTCGCAAGGCTATCGAGTACTACGAGCAGGCCCTTGCCATCGCCCGCGAGATCAGTGACAGAAGGAATGAAGGAGTCTGGCTGGGCAACTTGGGCAGTGCCTACGCCACCCTGGGCGAGACTCGCAAGGCCATTGAATACTACGAGCAGGCCCTTGCCATCGCTCGTGAGATCGGAGATAGATCGAACGAAGGAGATGAACTCTGCAACTTAGGCAAAGCCTACCTGGACCTGAATGAAACCTACAGAGCAATAGAACACTGTACGCAATCGCTTGACATCGTTCGCAAGATCGAATACCGGAAAATTGAAGGCGAAGCTCTCTGCACCTTAGGCAAAGCCTGCTATGATCTCGGCCAGATCGATAAAGCAATCGATCATTGCGATCAAGCGCTGAATATCTTCAAAAAAATGGAATATCGCAAGGGAGAGGCAGAGGCCCTTTTCACCAAGAGCCTGGCCCTAGGCAAGCTCGGCCAGCGAAAGGATTCAGCGGCTCTCGCAAATGAAGCCCTCCAGATCTTCTCGCAGATCGAAAGCCCCCTCGCCGAAAAAGTCCGCCAGCAGCTAGCGGAATGGGCCCTCGCAGGGGAGAATTAGCATGCAAATCATCTTTCTCGGCACCAACGGCTGGTACGACAGCCCTACCGGCAACACCATCTGCACCCTCATCAACTCGGACAAGTACCACATCATCCTGGACGCCGGAAACGGCCTTTACAAAGCAGACCGCTACATCAAAGACGACCTGCCCGTCTTTCTCTTCTTAAGCCACTTCCACCTGGACCACATCGAGGGGCTGCACGTCCTCAGCAAGTTCCGCTTCCCCAGCCTCACCATCTTCGGCCAGAAGGGCACTCGAGCGGCACTCAATACTATTATCAACGAGCCCTTCACCGTCCCCCTGGAGAAACTGCCCTACCCGGCGGAGGTGCGCGAGCTCTCTCAGGGCCCCTACAAGCTGCCCTTTGCCCTGGACTGCCGCTTCCTGGTGCACGCCTCGCCCTGCCTGGGCTATCGCTTCGATCTGGACGGCAAGATCATCACCTACTGCCCGGACACCGGGGTGTGCGAGAATGCCGTGCTCCTGGCTGCGGACGCCGACCTGCTCATTGCGGAATGCGCCCACCTGCCAGGCGAGGAGAACCCGGCGTGGCCCCACCTCAATCCCCAGGGCGCAGCCGCCATAGCCCGGCAGGCGAAAGCCGCGCGCCTCGCGCTCACTCACTTCGATGCGGGAAGGTACACGAGCCTTGAGATGCGCCGCGAGGCGGTGGCGACGGTAGGGGACTATCCTGGGATCGTAGTAGGAGAGGATGATCTGGTGGTGCAGCTTTAAATTGGCGGGGAATCAGGAAAAAGGGGGTCTTCGCTATGCAGTCGAACTGCCTTTTCGGCTCACAAAGCTTATGGACTTGAAAATACGATAGGCTCATTCATGAGATTAATTTGCTTACTATTCATATCCCTGGTGCTGGCATCCAATGCTGGCTGCCTGGCGGCAGATCAGACGGGAGCATCGACATCGAATCCGGCGGTGCCAAAAGATAATCTGCCGGAGGGCTTCAAGCTGCTGGCGACTCTGCCCGGAACGAACAGCAACTTAAATATGACTGATTACATCAGGGATTTCTACGGATCTGAGAACATTGGCCCGGCCAATACCTCTGTGGGCATATACCAGTGGGGCAAGCTCGGTGTGGACGGCGATGCCAAGATCACCCTGATCCAGCTTTCTGATGAGGAGCACGCCAAGGCTGCCGTCTCCAACTTTGAAAACCAAAAGGAATACAAGGATCTATTGGCCCGGGGCTTGCCTATATTCGGTAACGCCACAATCAATGACCATGGGGCTTTGGAAATAAAAGATATCCTAGGAGATAGCAGCATCAAGAGGTATATCTATCTCTGGAATACAGGAAGCATTGTGGTTCTTGTTATGGGCAACAACAACAAAACCCAGAGCCTGGAGTTGGCCGGTGTCACGGGGCTCTAAGCTCTAAAATATTTAGGATTAAGTCAGGACTAATCCCTGCTGATTCATCGGCGTGAGCAGTCACATCAATAGTTTACTAGTAGTGAAATATGCCAGTGGCCTTTTGGTTCTTATGAGTTTTTGCTCTAATCATCGATGAAAAATAGATATAGTAGTCAATAACATGTTGTCTTGATCTCCATGTCTCCGTGGGCATTCTGGCTCTGTGCAGTTCTTCTTATTCTTATCGGATCAGCACTAGCTGTAGACGTGCCTTTCGTCTTTGATGAAAAATCTTCAGATGTAGCCAGCTATACTTCTGCCCAACTGGAGCAAGCGCATCTCTCATCTCATGACCTCGTGGGAGTGCCCGCAATATCCACACAAGCTGATAGCGAGATTTTAGCATTTCCAGTAGTAGGTGGTGGTACTAATTCGGAAGGCACAACAGAGAAAAATGTTACGGAACTGAAGAAGTTATTCGACTCCCGAGTCGAGCCAGAGAACACCAAGGTCCATGAAGAAGCTATCCATATCGGAATCAGCCATCCTGGTGATTATACTATAGAGCAAGTTGCCGCAATTTTTAGCTATTTAATGAGTGGTGATGGTCATAAAAGAGGATGGAGCTATGTGCACGATCCAAGAGGTGCAAATAACTTTTTTTTTGCCAATCAAACTTTGAAGCAGGGCGAAGAGGTGGATCCCAAACGTGTGGGTGGAGGTGGCTGTGCTGATTTTGCCATTCTCATGTCCGCACTCGTAGAGTCCATAGGCGGCACTACACGAATCATTCTGACCACCAACAATACCGCGGGGGGTCATGCTTACACCGAAGTCTACGTGGGCCAGCTTAACTCTCGAAGTAGTCAGGTGAATGATACTATTAACTGGCTGAAGCAGGAGTTTGAAACGGATAAGATTTTTACTAATATCGATACGGATACAAGAGATGTCTGGCTCAACCTGGACTGGTGGCCGGACGAGAAAGGGAATCCGCATCCAGGAGGTCCTTTCTTCACGGGTGAGAAGAATATTGTTCTTTTTATCAGAAAAAACGCTACTAAAACCCAAGTCCCTTTAAATTTGCCTGAGAAATTCAACAGGCCCCCTCGACTAATCAGCCTGACTTCTGACAAATCCAGCCCTCAAGAGAAAGGAACAGCAATAACCTGGACTACTGAGGCCAAAGACCAGGATAACGATCAGATTCTTTACCGTTTCTTCCTGAATGACGATCCTGTAACCGGCTGGACCAAAGATGATAAGTGGATCTGGACAACCATTGATGGTGATATCGGCGAAAACCAGATCGAGGTCCACGTAAGAGATGGAAAGTATGGACATGCGCTCACAAACGGATTCGATAGCAATAAGATGGCTAGCTTCACGATAACTGCATCAAAGACCGTGCCTGTTACAGCTACGAAGGAAGCAAACCAGCTACCTGTTCTGACCAGCCTGACTTCCGATAAGGTCAGCCCACAGGAAACCGGGTCAGTTGTGACCTGGACTGCAAAAGCTTCTGACTCTGAGAACGATCCGACTCTCTATCGTTTCTTCCTGAATGGCCAGCCAGTAACGGATTGGCAGTCTCAGAATCAGTGGACTTGGACTACGACTAAAGATAATGTGGGCGAAAAACAGATAGAAGTTCGAGTAAGAGACGGTAAGCATGCAGGCCCTGATGGATTCGATAGTCGCAAAGTGGCTAGCTTCGAAATAACTGAATCAAAGTCTGTATCGCCAGAGAATGAGCTACCTGTTAGCAATGGCCTAGAGCCAATTTTGTCCCGTCCACAATTGAAGACATCTAAGGTGCCAAAGGAGAATCTGCCGGAGGGCTTCAAGCTGCTGGCAGCTCTGCCCGAGATGGACAGCAGTGTGAATATGACCGACTATATCAAGGGGTTCTACGGATCTGAGGATATCGGACCGGCCAATACTTCTGTCGGCATATATCAGTGGGGCAAGCCCGGCGAGTCTTACGATGCCAAGATCACCCTGATCCAGCTTTCCGATGAGGAGCACGCCAGGGCTGCCGTCTCCAACTTTGAAAAGACATACCAGGATCTATTGGCCCGGGGCTACACCATATTCGGCAATGCCACAATCAACGGCCATGGGGCTTTAGAGATAAAAGATATCAGAGGAGATAACAGCTTCAGGTATCTCTATCTCTGGAATACGGGAAGCATTGTGGCCCTTGTTGATGGCAATACCAACAAAACCCAGACCATGGAGCTGGCCAGCGCCACTGGGCTCTAAGCTCTAAATTTTTTAGATCAATCGTCTACTATTATTAGGTCCGCAGAGTCTCGCGCATTTTGCCGGACACTTTCGCCCTCGCGGCGCAGCCGGGCCCATCCAAGAGGAAGGATTCTTTTGCAGATTGTTTTATAATGTAATTATTATAGTAAAATATTGAGTTTAACATACTCTGCAAGGGGTAAGATGGGAAAAATATAAGATGTGACAATACATAACATATAATCGTGATGAACTGAATGAACGAGTGGATTGTTCTATGGAGAATCTCCTTCAATTCCGCTGGGCAAGATCCAGCCAGGATCATGAAACACACCTGGAGAGAGCCTCATCTATAATTCCGTTTCCTTACTACTGGGCATGGACGATTTTTGGCGGAGTATCATCCATAATATCTTTTGCGGTTTTGTTGTTTTTTGAGAGATCGTACGCTTTTATCTGGGTCTTTCTGGTCCTTTCGGCTTTAACAGCATGGCAGAGCATTGGAGTTGTCTGGGCACACAAGAAAATGAGATTATTCATAAATACTCTTATCCATCTGGTTGAATGGCCTGAGGAAAAAATTAAAAAACGGTATGAAGAGCAGACTGCAATCATATTCGACGATAAAAAATTGATCGCATCAGGAATCTTCGCCGTTATTTTGGCTCATTTACTGGGCGTGGATTATTTCGGATTCTCTTTTCAGATATTTCCAAATATTATTTTTAAAGTTATTTATTATTTAGCGGTTTATACTCTTGGGATTGGTTTATATGTTATGATTATGACGGCATCCGCTGTACATAAAATTGGAGATCTTCCTCTTACTGCAAACGTTTTATTTTCCAGAGACATGCAAGCCATAGGGATACTGTATTCAAAATTTACTATTTATGCATCAAGTATTTATATAATTTGGGTAATTTTTCAGATGTTGACTCCTCTGCAATTATCTCCTCTAGAGAGGACTCTATTGTTTGTATTTTTTGCGGTGTTACTATGTACATACTTCATCCTCCCCCAGTACGGCATTCACCAGATGATGGTTAGAACAAAACAAAAAAAGATAGATGCATTTTCATCGCATTTGAGTGCTTTAGCTGATGTGACTTTTGTAAATCCGACTGATGAGAATATCATATCCTTAAATGATTTGCTGGACATTCAGCGCCAGTTAGATAAATTGAGCGAATGGCCATTCAGTTTTTATGAAATATTGCATATCATTTTGATCACAGTTATACCGTTGATCGTGTTGGCTTTCGAAGTAATACGTGGTGTGATAAATGATCCGGCATAAAACGCACCTGGAGAGAGCTATATCAGTATTGCCGCTTCCTTACAACTGGGCAGGGGCATCTGTCGGAGCGCTATTTTTCCTGAATTCAATTATCATTATGGCACTTTTAGAAAAATCATTTGCCCACATCACGTCCTACTTTATTCTTTCAACTTTGATCGCTCAGCAGATAATAATTGTTGTCTGGGCCCATGAGAAAATATTAAATCTACGGGATATATTTATTTATATAATTGAATTACCTGCATTAGAAGTCGCAAGATGGCATGAGAGCCAGGAATTAGATATTTTTAATGATCGAAGAATGATTCTAACTGGCGTCTCCACGACCATAATCGCCATCAAGCTAGGTTTAGATCAGTTAGGCTTCACTTCTCAACCATACTATTCATATGTATTTGTAAAAATTTATTATTATTTAGCACATTATTTAATGGGGGCGGGTTTATATGTTTTGATCGCCACGGCATTGGTGGTTTATAATATGGGAAAACTTCCCTTGCGCGTCAATGTCATAATTTCTAAAAATATTCGATTCAAGGGCGTGCTGTATTCAAAATTTACCCTTTGCTCTGCCAGCGTTTATATCGCATGGGGACTTTTTCATCTGTCCACCCCGCTCAAATTATCTACTTTGCCGAGCATACTCTGGTTTTCGAGCTTTGCTATATTATTATGCGCATATTTCATCCTGCCGCAGTACAGCATTCATCAGATGATGATAAAAACAAAAAAAGAAAAATTAAAGATTTTTTCAGCTTATTTGAGAGATAATGCAGAGGAGGCTCTTCTCAATCCAACAAAAGAAAACGCTTCACGTCTCAAAAATATGCTGGATATCCAATGTCAGTTGGATGAAATGTGCCAGTGGCCATTTGGCTCTTACGAGGTTTTGCACATCGCATTAATTATAATAATACCACTAGTTGTGGTAATATTGGAGATAATATTTGGTATTATTAAATAAATAATGTTACGACTGATCTGAAATTCAATCCGGCTATAAAAAATATTATTTTTTTACTCCTCGCTGGATTGCCAACTGACCTCCTGCCAGTGCTTTCCGCGGGTTGGAGCCTTCCTTGATGCCTCCTCGATCTCCGCATTTGCCAGTCCGTCCAGCCAATCGTTAAGTTTCTTGCCAGGATTATGCCCGGTCCAGTATGATTGAAGCCTGATGTGCAGGTCGCACATGTGATTGAGGCTTATGCCACGTTGGCAGATAGGGCCGCGGCACGGTCCGTGGCCCTTGAGGTCGCACTCTGGGGATTTCATTTCAATCTCCTTGGATATTCCAGCGAGCTTATCTAGCTTTGCAGATTGAAGGACTCGGCCAATACGTCC
The DNA here is from genome assembly GCA_026394565.1 of Methanothrix sp. GTDB lineage: Archaea > Halobacteriota > Methanosarcinia > Methanotrichales > Methanotrichaceae > Methanothrix. The sequence continues at coordinate 71,602 of JAPKYA010000002.1, read as the reverse complement.
AGGAACACCATGCCGCTTACAAAAGTGCGCCTCGACTTGATCTCGTTCATGACAACCTTGGCCGGGGCAAAGACGTTGTGATCCACCTTGAAGAAGTCAAAGCCCGCCGCCTTGAATGTCTTGTAGAAGGGTGCCCCCCAATCTCGAGAGGCCTGGGACGGCATGCCTTTCAGATATTGCTGCAGCTCCTCCAGGTTCTCATACTTCAGTGTGTAGTAAGTCTCCCCGCCGTAAATTATGGCGTCGTTGGAGGAACCCATGCACATGGTTGCATCGCCGGTGATGGGCGAGATGGGCGCCCGGCCCCAGCCGCTCTTGATAGTGTTTATGTCAAAGCCCATGGTAAAGAGCTTATGCAGACCCGTCTCGACTACCCGCGCCGAGACCTGCACCAGCCCGGCTATGCTGTCAGTGGGCGCAATGGCAATTCTCAGGTCAGCCGGATCGATGCCGCACTTTTCCGCAATGAGGGCGGAGACTTTTTCATCAGGCAGCTTGTTTGACTCCAGGACAATTACAGCCACATCAGAGAACTCCTCAAAGCCTATCTTCTCGTAGAGGTCGCGGGTCTTTCTGGCCAGCACGCGCGCCGGACCGCTGCCCATGGCGAAGTACTTGTCCGCCTTGATCTGCCACATGGCGCACTGAGAGGCCATGCAGGAGACGGCGGGATGGTCTGTCGCCACCTGAATGCCCGGCAATAGAATGCCTTTGATATCGAAGGGCGTAAGCTGAATTTCCGCCAGATCTGCCATGCAGAGGCGGGAGAGGTAGACGCCTGCACCATAGCCACCATGGGCCTGCACGCCCGCATCAGCCACAACCGTGCCGTTGTCGAGTTCGTGGACATCGATTTGCAGCTCGTCTGCATAATCGAGCATCTCCTCGAAGACCTCGAATCCCATCTCATTGATTCCCATCAAGCCGGATCACCTTTCCTCATCAAGAATGCAATCGTCCATAAAAGTCTATCGATTTGGAATAGTGATTAAGTCGGCAGAAGGATTTTTCATATCGGCCATGTTCATTGCAATTATGCTTTTAATTAATGGCTCTTGCCTTGCCGCATCTCCTGAGAAAGGGATGACAGGACTGAATCGAAGTGAAATTACCACTTCCTGGGATTTATCAAACCTATTTAAAGACAGGGAGACGGCAACCTCTGAATTTGAAAGGCTGAAGATAAAGTCGCAAGAGATAAATGCGACATTTCGCCACCTATTCGAGAACCTCACCGGGCCGGATTTGCTGAAATATATCGAGGAGAATAAGAACTTCAGCCGGAATTTAAGCGTCGTTATGGCATATGCTTATGGCCAAAATAGCCTGAATGTCAACGACAAGTTCTTCGAGAATTTCGTCTCAGATGTGCAGAACTTATCCACGGAGCATTACAAGGCCACCTCCTTCGCCGACGTATTGCTGAAGTCGCTTTCTCCTGCCGAATGGAACAGGCTTTTTTCAGAGCAACCCGGCCTGGAAAAGTACAGAGCGTACCTGGAGAACAGCTACCAACGCTTCCGAGATCACCGGCCCAGGAATGAGACTCATGCCGCCTTTTTGGCCGACATCTCCAACCAGCTTATGAAGATCAATACCGAGGCGGAAAAGAAGGTAACCAATAACGTTACCGTTGCTGGAAATATCACTCTGGAGAACGGAAGTGAGCTGGCCATAAACTCTCAAACCTATTCGGAGCTTCTCTCTACAGACAGCAACCGAAACAACAGAAAGATGGGCTACGACAAGCGTTTCTACCATCTTATCAATGAGTCGGATAAAATGGCAGATATCTACTGCAACAAATCAAGATTGGACGACCAGATCGCCCGCGAGCTGAATTACTCCGACTCTTACGATGCCAAGATGTTCGAGACCTATCTCACCAAAGAGCAAGTAGAGACCATGAACCAGGTCTTCAAGGAGCGCAAGGGAGACTTCGACGGCTATTACGAGTTCAGAAGGACAAGGATGAATCTGTCGCTCCTGAAGCCTTACGACTTAGCGCTTCAACTGCTGAAAAATCCCGACAAGAAATACGGCTACGAGGATACTCTGTCCAATATCTCCGCCTCTTATGCAGCAATGGACCCGGCCTTCCAGGAGATCTTCATAAAGACAACGACCAGCGGCTCAATGGATGTCTACCCCAATCCCGAGGGCGGAAAGCAGCCGGGTGGCTACTGCCAGGATATGTGCGCCCTTCAGCGTCCGGCTTTGATATTCATGAACTTTAAGGGTTTGATGCAAGACCAGAAAACCCTTACTCATGAGATGGGGCATGCCATCAACTTCTACCTGATGGGCAATAATGTGGATTATCTCTATTGTGCCGGCACAGAGTACGAGATGGAGATCCCCTCAACCTTCAACGAGGAGCTCTTTGTGGACTATGCCCTGGAGAACTACGACCAGGATACGGCCCTGGCAATATTGGCGGATAGCGTCAGTGATTATGAGAGCTACTTCACCTTCCAGCCCATGATCACCGAGTTTGAGCACAAGGCACACGAGCTTTGCCGCCAGAAAGCAAATGTGAGCGGCGGCGATCTCAACACCCTCTGGACCAACCTGTCCAGGGAGTACAGAAGCCGTTTGGTGGATTATTACCCGGAGGACAGCGCCCAGTGGACCTACATCAACCACATCTATCTCACCAATAACTACTACACCTTCAGCTATGCCCTGTCCAAAGCCGTGACTCTATCATTATTCAAAATGTACAAAGAAAATCCGGAAAAGTTCAATGTGAACTACATGGCCTACCTCTCCGCAGGCAGCACATTGACCCCGCCGGAGAAGCTGAAGAAATTCTTCGGCATTGAGATCGACAAGAAGCTGTTCGAGGACGCCATGGATATTGTGCAGATGAGGGTGCTGCAATTGCAGGAGCTGGAGGGGAAGAGATTGGCAAGTCCCTCCTGAATTCAGGAGGACTTGATCAAAGAGATAAATACCAGGGAGTATATCCACGACTGAAAGAAGGGATTTTATGCGCCAAAAAACAATGTGTCTCATCATCCTTATACTATTATTTGGCGTTTCCAGTACGCAGGCCCAGCCCGCCGACCGCCCCGATACCGGCACCTACATCCGCGACATGCACCGGGACGGCTACGGCCTGCTGGTCATCTACAACAACTGGACCATGGACACCGTAGCAGTGCTTACCGATAAGAAGGTGAAGCCAAAGCTGGCCGTCTACCTGCGCGCCAAGGATGCGCTGGAGGTAAACGGCATTGAGGATGGCGAATACGGCCTTTACTTCACCATCGGAGACGATTGGAATGCCGGGGAAGGGAAGTTTGACAATGTCTACGGCTATTATCGCTACAACACACCCATGATCTTCGAGACCAAGGACGTAGGAGAGGAAATAGAGTACACAATCCTGGAGCTGGACCTCTACAAGGCGGATGCCACCAACTTCATGCCCGACCAGTTCCAATTTCCCGACATCAGCTCTTGAGGAAGACCGCCACCACCTCGGCGCGCACAAGGTCCTCTCCTTTTATGCGCAGCTTCCAGCGGTGCGTGCTGATGGAGACGGGCTGCAGGCTGCTGAAAAGCTCTCCCACCTCGTTTTCTGTGAAATAGTGGGTGAGAATGCCGCTGCCCCTACGAAATGTTCCCGGCTCCACCTCATCGCCCTGTCCGGCTCGCATATCCTGATCGCTGAAATCCCGGAAAAAGAGGCGGCCTCCGGGCACAAGCGCGCGCGCAGCCTCGCGGGCGAGAGCGCTGCGCTCTCGGGCAAGCAGGTGGCCGGTCACATGGAAGGCGAAGACCGCATCAAAGCTCCCCACTCGTAAGGGCAAGCGACCGGCATCGGCCAGGATAAGGTTGGCATCAGACCGAACACGGCGGGCGAGGCGCAGGGCCTGAGGGGAGACGTCCAGGGCGACGATTTTCCAGCCGTCGGGCAACGCCGATAGAGTCTTGCCGTCGCCGCAGCCCAGCTCCAGGACGACCGAGCCCTCGGGCAGGAGGGGCAGATCCAAGACGGCGCCCCCCCAGAGACGGCCCCGGCCGGCATAGTCTTTATCCCAGGCCTTTTGGTGAGTGTCCACGAAGGCCTTAGTGGGGATGGAACAGCAATAATCCTTTGGCCATTTCAGCGAACCCCTTCACCCCTGCTTCTTGCCGGCCCTTTGCCTCGCGGATGAAGCCGGGGGCTTTGCAGCCTGGGAAAAGACGTTTTGCGTGGCCGTCACATTATAAAAAGTCCTGACCCGCCCTCCCGGATACACAACCGAGAACCTGGCAATTCCATCCTTCAGGGGCTTTTCCTTGCTGCCGAAGGGCACGGAATCGAAGAGATAATAGCCGCTATTGTATTTGCCCGCACCCACTACCTGCAGGGCCGCGCCGTCAATATCCGCCCTTATGAGCATAACATCGCTGTATCCTCCCAGGAATGATATCAATTCCGGCTCCAGATATCTGCATCCCAGAGCAGTGACATAGAAGCGAGTAAAAGTATCCAGGGTGTAGTTCAGCTCAAAAGTGGCATTATCGCCCTCCAGGCGCATGGTCACTTCCTTTACATTGAGGCAATTGCTGTCGGCGGCGAAGCTGGTAGCTATAGTGCTCAAAGTAAGAAAGGCAACAATTGCAGCCAGGCGTCGCATCATTCACCCAATCATTTTAAGGATTGCCGGCAGGAACAAAACCAGTCCCATTATGGCAAGAAATGCGAGAAAAAGCAACTGCTGCTTTCTTTGAGCCGATTTGAACTTCGACTCGCATAGCTCGTCGCAGAAGCTCTCGTCCGGGCGCACGGCATTGCCGCAGACCATGCAGTGTTTGTGCGGCATTATATCTGTCATACTATCACCATAAACAGCTTTGGAAGAGAGAGTAAATAAGGTTTTGCCTGAGCCTTCGTCGCCCCTCTTAATCCGGGAATTAGGTATTTGCTTGAAAGTTGCTTATGCTATATAGTATCCTGTTGTCATGCTCTTAGGATATATAACTTTAAAAATAACATAATTAACACAATTATTCATTTTGGTATTTTTCGGAGCGGTGCTCCTTTCAATGAAGAAAAAATTCCAGGTTTATATTTCCACTGGAAATAAAGGGGTTGATGGTGAGGACATTTCGCCCCGATTTTGCATTAACTATAAAAGGTTCCCGACAAATTAGATTATCATGCTTAGAATTCCGATGATCATCTTCATGGCCTTGCTCATCTGGCTTATGCCTATTGATGGAGCAAGAACATTTATCGTTGACGACAGCGGCTTTGCCAATTATAATACTATTCAAGAGGCCGTTGTTGCTGCCGGCAATGGAGATACCATATACATCAAGCCTGGTGAGTACAATGAAGAGGTAATCCTGAACAGAAGCCTGACGCTAATGCCTCTCACCGGCGAGAACGGGCCCATAATCCTCAAAGGGGATGGCCGCCTGGAGACGGGTATCACCATAACTGCAGATGGCTGCTCTTTGCAGGGGCTAACTATGCAAGACTTTGCCGGGCCGGCGATATATGTTCAATCCAGCCAAAACTCCATCAAGGAAAACGTGTTTAAGAACGCCAATCCCGCCATACTGGTGCGCGGCTCGCATGAGAATTCGATCTCCAAAAACACAATAATGGACAGCCAGGGGGCAGTGGCCCTCTGGGAGAACTCCAGCGAAAACCTGGTTTCAGAAAATGATATCCTGGGATGCAATGTGTCCATTGTCGTGCGGGAAGCTGCGAAAAATAAAATCCTCGGCAACAAAATAGCTGATGCTTACTGGGGCATCTGGCTTGATAATGCCGGGAGCTGTCAGATCGAAAGCAACGACATAAAAAGCAAAAGATTCGGGATCTGGGTTTTAAACAGCAGCACCATCAATGTTTCCCAAAATAAAGTGGGCATCGATAATTCTGCTTCAGGCATCTCGAACGGCATAAATCTCGCTAATGCCAGCGCGACTCTATTGCAGAGCAATGAAATCAATGGCGGGGCCATCGGTCTGCTCATTTCCGGCAGCAAGAACAACCAACTGATGGATAATGCATTTGACGGCAGCAAAAATGCCGTTCTTATCAAGGACTCAGACTCAGAAGAGCTGAAAAATAACAGCATTCGTGCCGCAGAATACGGAATAAGAATGGAGAATTCCTTCCGAAATACCTTGCGTCAAAACAAGATAGAAAACAGCACCATTGGCCTTGACCTGGGAAATAGCAGACAGAACAATATCTCCGAAAACCATCTCTCAGGTATAACGGACACCGCTGTACAGATTACATCCTCTAACGAAAACACGTTCTTAGGCAATCAGATTGCGGATAGTTCTAAGGGAATCATCTTATTGGAATCATCTGCCAATCAGCTAAAGGCCAATCGCTTCCAGAATGTAGAATGGAGCCTTTATGCAGAAGCTGAGACTAAAGAGGGCTTTAATAATTCCATAGATGAATCCAATGTGGTTGGCGCGGCCCCCATAGTCTACCTCTTTGGCCGATCCGGGGGAGTGATTCAGGATAGGGATATTGCTCATCTCACTTTGGCGTACTGCGAAAATGTCACAGTAAAGAACACGGCCATCACCAACGATGCTGCATTCCTCTTCGATTCAAAGAATAACAGGATCCTGGAGAACAACATCTCCGGATGCTATGGCATGCGCCTGGTGCAGTCCAATGGAAATGAGATCTCAGGCAATCGCCTCTTGGGCAATAGATTTAGCGGCATGTTCCTCTACGGCTCTGATCTGAATCAAATTGCTGGGAATGATGCCTCGCGAAACAGTCAGAACGGCATCTCTCTCTTATCCTGCAGCCGAAACATCATTCGCGATAATGTAGTGGATGCAAATGCAGCCACAGGTATCTGGCTAAACCTCTCCCCTGATAACCAGATATATCAGAATAACATCAGCAACAATCCCATCGGCCTGCAGGCAATGCTCTCTACAGGAAACAAAATCTTTTGCAACAACTTCATGGGCAACCAGGAGCATTCGCAGGACATCGGCGGCAAGAATAACTGGGACGCCGGCAATGTCACAGGCGGCAACTACTGGACCGGTCATGTGGCCAAAGGCAATCCCAGCCGGGATTGGCCAAGGATGATCAAAGGCGGGAGCATGATGGACCGCTATCCTTTCCAGGATGAGAGCGGCTGGCTGAGGGCCGCCGCCGCAATACTTAAGATGATGAAGAAATAAGGAGTTGGATATGGCAAAGAAAAAGAATGAAGGCAGCGGTCTTCAGTCATCAGCTGGCCTCATGAGGTACTTCGAGGCCGATGATACTTCAATAAAGCTCAATCCTAAGATGGTGCTTGGAGCCTGTATCGGTGCAGGTGCAGTTGTAATGGGACTTAACATCGCCTTTGGCCTCTGGCCTTAGACGATATTTCTTTTTTATAGATAATAATAAAAAATAGGCAGGGTCCAAAGCAGCTTAATGCGCAAACCATCCCTTTTACCGCTACTTTATCTGCACGATTTTAACTGAGTTGATAAATCGTTCTGTAGCTTCAGGATTATATGTGGAGAGAATCAATCCTACTGCCGTGGATGCCAGAATACCCCCCGGTCGATCCAGATGGTATTCTACAGGATAGACAGCAACGTAGACCGGCTCATTTATTGGACACTTCAGGCCGCGGGCAAATATCCCCGATCTGCCGTCCATCACTCTCTCGGCCACATCGATCTCTTTGCATACTTTGGATTTGGCCAGGGTACCGTTGGCAAGGGCCATCATGCTGGTGTGATTGATGAGGGAAGCATCGCTCTTGGAGTACATTATGACTGAGACCTTTAAGATCTTGGCATTATCGGATGCCGACGCCAGCGTCAAAGCATCTGTCCCGATGGCCGTTTTTCCGGAGGTGCTGTCTCCATGCGACACGCTGCTGGCGTACTCGTCCATCTCCGACCAGTTGAAGCTGACCTTCCATTTTCCGAATTCCTCTGAGACGGAAGTGACGTCCAGTTCATCCATCATCGAGCCAGACCCTTGCATAATAAGCAAGAGCGCCAGGCCTATGGCCAGGCCAAGCAAAAAAAGAGTTGAGCAGTATCTGCCTTTTATTAATATCACAATTACCACCTACAGTGGAGCCATCCTTGGCAATATGTCGGGATTGATTCCTTTTGCCAGTTTCGTAACATCCTTGAATCTGCTCCCGCTCTCCAAAACGACCGCAGGCTCTTCTTCGGAAATAGCCTCCTTCTTTTGCTCGATGCTCACTTGCTCCTTCTGGACAGCCGGCGAAGGTGCGGTTGTGACCGCGGCTGGGGTGTAGCTGGATATATCCGGGCTGATCATGATAGCGGTGAAATCGCCCCGGCTGGCTTTTCCGTTGCTATCCGATCGGATGAAGAATCCCAACATTCTGTCGCCTTCCAAGGTAGCGCTTATATAGATGGATGCCAGCGCCTCGCCTTCCATAGCCGCCAGTGAGAAGGATACGGCATTGGACGAAAGAGATCCTGCTAAGGCTCCGTTCCAGGGATTTTCGCCCTCAAATTTGGCCAGTCCGAAGAGCGACTCGGTTGACTGGTTCACGGCCATGATGATCTCCTTTTCGCCCAAAGTGGCTTTCCAGATGCCCTGCACACCTATGGAATCCTGAGCCGGTACCAAAGATATGGATGCCGAAAATGTTAAAAGAAGAATTGCCATTAAACGAAAATTTCTAATAATCAAGCTGCAAACCTCCGTTATTATCATTTGATCCTGCCTTATTGAGCTTCTATCATATTAATATAGATGGCTCTGCGCGTCCTCTATGAACTGATCAATAGCCTCCTCGATGAAATCCAGGCATGTCGAAACTCTTGCGAAATCGCCAGCAATGTTTGCTCTTGTCGATCCCGCAAGCTAAATATATGAATCGAACATACTAATAAATGATGGATATACTTCAGGCCCAGATAGGCGGAGATGCAGTCGGTACTCTGATCAATAATATCTGGTTTCTCTTATTCATATTTCTCTTTCTAGTTCCCATGGTACAGAGATACTACCTGCAGACGGCAAGAAAGAGCGTCCTGGCAAAGCTGGGCAAGACGCGGGGCACGCAGGTCATAACCCTCATCCATCGCCAGGAGACCATCAGCTTTCTTGGCATCCCTTTAGCCCGCTACATTGATATCGATGACAGCGAGCGGGTCTTAAGGGCCATTCGCGCAGCTCAAAAGGATGTGCCTATCGACATCATCCTGCATACGCCGGGAGGTCTGGCACTGGCAGCCACGCAAATCGCCATGGCGCTAAAGGCCCATCCCGCCAAGAAGACGGTGATTGTGCCCCATTACGCTATGAGCGGCGGAACTCTCATCGCCTTTGCCGCAGACAAGATAATCATGGACCCGCACGCGGCCCTGGGTCCTGTGGACCCGCAACTGGGTGATATGCAGGGCAGTTATCCTGCCACGTCGCTGCTTGCGGTCGTAGGCAAGAAGAAGATCGATGAGATAGATGACAAGACTCTCATCTACGCAGAGGAGGCGAGGAAAGCCATGAGCCAGATGAGAAATCTCTTGAAAAAAATACTGGATGGCAAGTGCGGCGGCGAGAAGCAGGACAGCATAATCGAGGAGTTCGTCTCGGGAAAATATACTCACGACCATCCCTTTATGGCCGAGCAGGCTCAATCTTTGCTGGGCGAATGCATACAGACCGATGTCCCGGAAGAGGTCTATGCCCTTATGGATCTGTACCGCATGGAAGCGGGGAGAAGCCGCCCGGGCGTCGAGTATGTGCCCCTGATGAAGCATTAAATTGTGCAATGAAGAGAAAGTTAGAAAAAAGATTTATTGACGCAAGGTTTTACTCGCAGGTGTCGAGCAGTCCCTTCTTCTTGCCGCCTCTTTTGTCACCGAGTTTGATGGGCTCAACTTTTGCTTCCGGCTCTTCCTTCTTCTCTTTCTTTTCTTCGTGGTGTGTCATTTTGCTGGCCTCTATCTATTCTTGTATCTGATCTTAATTATACCTTCCGGTGAACAATACAAATAAAAATGTTCAGAGGCTCTTGTGCTCCAGAATACAGGTGGGATCCTCTGCCAACAGGTCTCCATGATAGTAATAGGCCTTCTGGCGGCATCCTCCGCACAGATCCAGGTATTCGCACTTCCCGCAGGCACCCTTGAGGTTGGACTTGATATCTCGCAGCGCCTCTAGCTCCGCGGAGGGATGATCTATCCAGATGTCCCGGAAGGAGCGTTCTCGCACATTGCCCACCACCACCTGGGGCATGAAGTGGCAGGGGTGCACATCCCCTCGCTGATTGATATTGGCCACCTTCACTCCAGTGGAGCAGCCGCCTGCATTGGAGAGCAGCTTATGCACATTCTCGCGCCGGGGATCGTCCTTTAATAGCTCCAGCAAATAGGCTCCATCCATGGGCGAGTCCGTGGTCAGGATCTCGATGTTCTCTCCTTTCAGCTCCTCAGCCGCCTCGGCCAGCAGGCGGATAACGCTGCGCCGCTGCTCAGGCGTGACGTCCCTGTCGGCCATGCCCGCCCCCCGGCCCGTGGGCACCAGATGGTAGAGACAGAATCGAGGAATATTCTCTTGCACTGCCAGATTGAGCAGAGCCGGAACATCCTGCCAGTTGTCGCGAGTGAGGGTGATGCGCAGCCCCGTCTTCAGGCCGGCATCGCGAGCGTTTTTCAACCCCTGCAAGGCCCGGGCATGCGCTCCGGCCACGCCCCGGAAGACGTCGTGCTGCTCCGGCTTCGCCGCGTCCAAACTCACCCCCACGTATCTGATCTTGGCCTCAGCCAGAAGCCTGGCCACCCCCTGGGTAATCAGAGTCCCATTGGTGGAGATGACTGTCCTCAGGCCCACCTCGCGGGCATGGAAGGCCAGGGCATAGAAATTGCGGCTGAGAAGGGGCTCGCCGCCTGTGAAGATGAGGATGGGCACTTTCAGCCCGGCCAGCTCATCTACCAGGCCTATGCCTTCTTCCAGAGACATTTCCTCTCGTGCCTCGCTGCCGGCATCCATGTAGCAGTGCTGGCAGGCCAGATTGCAGTGCGCTGTCAAATTCCACATCACTACCGGTTTGGACTGGGCCGAGAACCTGAGCAAATCAGGCGGCAGATTCTGGCACGACTCGGAAGCGCGCAGCGCCTCCCAAACAGTGGCCTGATCCGCCAGGGCTTTGGAAAATATTATCATTTTATCCTGTCTTCTCCTGCAAAACGGCAAGCATTGCCTCAAAGGTGAATTTGTCCGGCATCACGTCCACCTTTATGCCCAGTCGGGCCAGCTCCTCGGCCGTGGGCTTGCCGATGGCTGCCACAATGCCGGCGGCGAGCGCCTCACGTAGCTGCTTTTCCAGGCCCATCGCTTTTGCCCTCTCTATCAGATAGCGAGCGGTGGAGGAGCTGGTGAAGGCAAAGATGTCCACGCTTCTCGCCTTCTTTATCAGTTCGTCCAGACGGGGATCATTGGAGGGGACAACCTCGTAAAGGGCAATGTCATCCACGAAAAGCCCTGCAGCCCTTAAGCCCTCAGAGAGATACAAGCTTCCCTGAGCGCTTCTCAGGAAGAGGATGCTCCGGCATTTTCCCCGCAGCATCTTCTCCATTCCCTCCGAGCTGTACTCCTCAGGCATCGCTGCCGTCAAGCCCTCCTCAGTTAAAGCCAGGGCGGTCTTGGGCCCAATGGCCACGATCATCTTTTCCGCCAGAGCCTTGCGAATGGCAGGGCTATGCAGTGCCATCTTCACTCCGTTGGCGCTGGTAAAAGCCACGCATTCTGCTTTGCTAAGCCTCTCCGCTAGATCATCGGGCAGGGGCTTTTCCGCCAGAGCGATTGTTGGAGCCTGGATCGGTGAGAAGCCGTAGCTCTGTGCCAGGGCCGCCGACTCCTTCTGCTGGGCAGCGGGCCGGAGAATGGCGATCCTCTTTTGCCCCAATTTCTCAGCCAGCAACACCACCTCGCCTACTACCAGAATGGCCGGCGACTCGATCTTTGCTTCCCTGGCCTTTTCGGCTATATCTGCCAGAGTTGCCGAAACCATCCTCTGCTCAGGCCAGCCTCCCTTTTCTACCATGGCCGCCGGTGTTTGGGGCGATTTCCCGGCCTCGATCAGAGCCGCCACATTCTGCTCCAGGCGGGAGACCCCCATCAGCACAACCAGAGTTCCGCCCAGGGCGGCAATGGCCGCCCAGTCCAATGGGGTCTCTTTTCCCGGCTCCTCGTGGCCGGTCACAATGATAAGCGAAGAGGCCACACCCCGGTGGGTCACGGGAATTCCGGCAAGCTCGGGAGCGGCAATGGAGGAGGTCACGCCTGGCACAACCTCAAAGGGTATGCCTTTTTCCTGCAAGGCCAAGGCCTCCTCTCCGCCCCTGCCAAAGAGATAGGGATCGCCTCCCTTCAGCCGCACAACCACAGCCCCTGCCTCCGCCTTCTCGATGAGCAGTTGGTTGATGCCCTCCTGAGTCAGCTTGTGCTGGCCAGCGTTCTTGCCCACATCGATCAATTCCGCAATAACCCCTTCCAGCATCCTGGGGTCAAGCAGCCGGTCGAATAAGACCACATCCGCAATGCCTAGCAGCCTTTTCGCCTTCAGGGTCATAAGCTCGGGGTCCCCTGGGCCGGCCCCCACCAGATAAACCTTACCGCGTGCCAAATACCTTCACCGCCTCATCTACCAGCTCTCGTCCACCCATCATCATGAGCCTTCGCCCCATATCCTCTGCCCGGCTCAGGGGATCACCTTCCTGCAAAGAGATATTTTCATCCAATCGCACAAACCTCTTGCCGTCTAAGGAGAGAACCTCGGCAATGACACGGGCCTGGTCGTTCTTGGCTGAGGCGTGCACAGCCATGGGCACCACGCAGCCGCCTCCTACCGTCTCCAGGATCTTACGCTCTATCATGGTTTCAACTCTGCTGTGCGCATCATCCAGCGATCGGGAATGAAATTCGGCCTTCGATCCCTTCCTGGCTACGACTATTATGGTTCCCTGGTTGGCTGAGGGAACGAATCTCTCCCCATCCAGCGGCACATAATCCAACTCCTGTCCCATCCTCTCCAGACCGGCCTTCGCCAGGACAATGGCATCGTAGTCTCCCTCAAACAGTTTGCGAATTCGAGTCTGCAGATTTCCCCGCAAATTTATTATCTGCAGATCAGGCCTGGCCCGGCGCAGCTGCGCCGTGCGTCGCATGCTGGAGGTGCCTACGGTCGCCCCCTCTTTCAGCTCTTCCAAGCTTTTCACCGAGCCGTCCCTGCAGAGCATTATATCATAGGGCGAATCGCGTTTCAATATCGCAGAGATAATCAGCTCTTCCGGCCTTTTTGTGGGCAGGTCCTTCATGCTGTGCACGGCTAAATCGATCTCGCCGCTGAGCATGCGCTCGTCTATCTCCGCCACGAAGACGCCAAAGCCGGTGAGCTGGTGCAGAGGCTTGTCCAGGAATACATCTCCGCTGGTCTTGACCAGGGTCCGCTCCGTCTCTATGCCCAGGGATAGAAGCCTCTCCCGCACAATCTCTGTCTGGCGCAACGCCAGAGGGCTACCCCGGCTGCCCACGATTAGCTTTTCAGACAGGACCGGCACGCCTCCAGGGTGGTTTGTATTACCTCCGGGCCATGGGCTGCCGATATGAAATCAGTTTCATACTGGCTGGGGGTCAGGAAAATGCCGGCATCGAGCATGCGACGGAAAAAGGCCAGATAGCTGGCTTTGTCGCATTTCAGGGCCTGTGTATAATTGTGAGGCTCCTCTCCAAAGAATATCTTGAACATGGAGGCGATGCCGACAACGCTGTAGGAGAGCCGCAGGTCCTCTACAATCTCTTGCAGCCCTTTTCTCATCTGCATTCCCGTGGCATTGAGCTTCTCCAGAACTTTTTCCTTTTCCAGGACGTCCAGGGTGGCCATGCCGGCGGCTAAAGAGACAGGACTGCCGTTGAAGGTTCCTGCCTGGTAGATTCCACCGCCGGGCGCTACCTGCTCCATTAGATCGCGCCGTCCGCCAAAGATGCCCACGGGAAAGCCCCCACCTATGATCTTGCCCAAGGTGGTAAGATCGGGCTTAATGCCGAAGAGCTCCTGCGCTCCGCCCAGGGCCAGCCGGAAACCGGTTATGACCTCGTCGAAGATGAGAAGCACATCATGCTCCTTGGTAAGATGCCGCACGCCCTCCAGGTAGCCCTTCTCCGGCAGCACCGGACCGATGTTGCCCAAGACGGGCTCCATGATCAGGCAGGCGATCTGGCCGGGATTGCTCTTCAGCACTCTCTCCAGGGCCTCCAGGTCATTGTAGGGCACCTGCAGAGTGTTCTTGGCCGTATCGACAGGCACGCCTCTAGAATCGGGAATGCCTAAAGTCGTAGCTCCCGAGCCGGCCTTCACCAGGACGCTGTCATGCGCCCCGTGAAAGCCACCCTCGATCTTGATGATTTTATCCCGGCCTGTAGCGCCGCGCGCTACGCGAATGGCAGCCATGGTGGCCTCAGTGCCGGAGCTGACGAATCTCGCCATTTCCATGCTGGGGTAAAGCCGGGTGATTCTCTGTGCCGCAGCAACCTCCAACTGGGAGGGCGTTCCATAAAGCCAGCCGCGGCTCATCTGATCGGTCACGGCCTGTATAATGGCCGGATGGCGATGGCCCAAGATCATGGGTCCGTATGCTAAGCAGTAATCGATGTACCGATTTGCGTCCACATCCCACAAATAGGGGCCGTCTGCTCGGGCCGTGTAAAAGGGGCAGGGTGAGATGGCGCGTACAGGGCTGGATACGCCGCCGGGCATCAGCTTTTTGGCGCAATCAAAGAGCCGGATGGAGGAGTCAATATGCATGAGAAGAGCAATCCTACGGGGCAGATTAATCAAACTTGCGATTGCTACTATTATTATTTACGAAAAGTATATATAATATCAACTACAATCCTGACTATATTAGTATTATAAGTCAGTGATAAGAATCAATGCAGCTAAAGAGGCGAGTTGGTCCGGCGGCATAGTAATAAAATAAGATATATGTTAGAAGGGATGGCACGAATTAGGGGGCTACTGCCCGCCACCCCGCCTCTTCCACTTTTTTGATGACCATGCGTAGCGGCTGATCTGTCTCGTCAGCTATTCTCTTGCAGTCCTCGTACTCGGGCTTGACGCTTAAGAGCTCGCCTTCCATCCGGCTCACCTTCACCTGAGCCTGGTAGATGCGGCCGCATATCTCCACCGGCACATTTCTTTGCTCCCGCTCCGCCACCAGGCGGTGAATGCTGGGAAAAACACGCACGCCCAGGGAGCCTGTCTCCCTGATCATAATTTTCGCCAGCAATTCCGTCTCTTCCTGCCGGACAATGGCCCTGATCACAAATCCGGCGCGCCCCTTCTTCATCAGGGCAGGCAGAACTGAGACATCCAAGGCCCCGGCCTGCATGAGCAACTCTATCAAATGGCCCAGCACCTCGCCAGTCACATCGTCCACATTGGTCTCCAGTTGCACAATGCGATCGCCCTGCGGCCCGTGATTTTGCCCTGCCTTCGCCTGGAGGCTGTCTGCGACTATGGCCCGCAGCACATTGGGCAGGATCAGCTCCCTTTTTCCGGCTCCGTAGCCCACCCTCTCCGCCCGGATGAGGGGAAAGTCTGGCACAAACTCATCGACGAGAGTTGCCAGCAGGGCTGCGCCCGTGGGGGTGAGCAGCTCCTCTTCTACCGGGCCCCCCTTCCAGGGAATTTCGTGAGATCGCAAAATCTCCAGTGCAGCCGGCCCAGGCACGGCAAGAAGGCCGTGCGCTGACTGTACAAAGCCGCCGCCGACAGAGACGGGCCGGGAGAGTACGCGCTCTGCGGCCAGGCAATGCCATGCCGCGCAGGCTCCGGCGATATCCGCCAGCGCATCCAGGGCGCCGATCTCATGAAACCGGGCCTCCTCTTTGGCCACGCCGTGCACCCGGCTCTCTGCCACTGCCAGGATGTTCAGGGCAAAAAGCGCTTTTTCCAGTGCTTTGCCCTCCAGGCTGGAATTCTGCAGAATGGATTTGGCCTCGTCCAGTGATTGGTATCTCCGGTCCGAGATGACACGAGCCCGGCAGGCCATGATGTGGCTCTTCTCCTGGCGGGAGACCTCCAGCGCGCAGCCTACCGACTCAACTGCCCCACGGACGGCATCGGCATCTGCCCCCAGGTCCAGGAGAGAGGCCATGATCATGTCTCCGGAGGCTCCGGCGCTGGGGTCGAAGAGGAGGACTTTCATGGTTCAAATTATTTTGTCTATACCGTTAAATACAAATTGGTCCCGGCTTTAGCCTCAGCTATTATGCCATCAGAAGAAGAAAACTGGCGCGGCTACGAGTGGGTTGCGCTCTCCGTCACCACCGTTGGAGCATTGCTCGCCTCCATTCAGGGCTCAGCCCTGCTTATCGCCCTGCCGGATATCATGATAGAGCTTCATGCCGGATTCATGACAGTCATGTGGGTGATGCTGGGCTTCATGCTCATCACCACGGCGCTGGTGCCCGTGGTTGGGCGTCTGGCAGACATGTTCGGCCGCAAGAACCTCTACAACGCCGGCTTTGCCGTTTTCACATTGGGCTCTCTCCTTTGCGGCCTCTCTCAGCCTCAGTTCCAGGGCTGGGACCTGGTGGCATACCGCATGATCCAGGGAGTGGGCGGTGCCCTGCTCTTCACCAACAGTGCAGCCATCGTCACCGATGCCTTTCGCAAAGGGCGGGTGGGCCTGGGCCTGGGAGTGAACACCATCGCCTTTTCCGCAGGCTTTCTCATGGGGCCGGTCATTGGTGGCATTCTCACGGCCATCGACTGGCGCTGGGTCTTCCTGATCAATGTGCCTTTAGGCGCTGCCGGAACCGTCTGGGGCATTCTGCGGCTTCGCGAGCCCGTCTCCCTGCCTACTATGCAGCGCTTCGACTGGCCGGGCAGCCTCACCTTCACATTTGGTCTGGGCTCGCTGCTGCTGGCGGCTTCCCTGGTGGCCTTTCCGCTCATCGACCAGGCCTACGTCTATGCTCTCTTTGCCTTTGCCCTCTTCGGCCTGGCTGCCTTCTTCATCTGGGAAAGACAGGCCGTGCAGCCCATGATGGATTTTCGGCTCTTCCAGGACAGGCTCTTTGCCTGTGCCAGTGCCGCCAATGCCATCAACGGCCTCGCCCGCGGCGCTGTGCTCTTCGTCCTCATCTTCTTCCTGCAGGGGCCTTACGGCCTCGATCCCCTCTGGGCCGGAATCATGATGGCCCCCTTCGGAGCCGCATTCATGCTCGTGGGGCCGGTCTCAGGCTACCTCTCAGACAAATACGGCTCTCGGGGGCTGGCCACCACCGGGCTGCTCATCTCCGGCCTCGGCCTGCTGGGCCTGAGCACTGTAGTGAGCAGCACGCCCTACTGGCTGCTGGCCCTCTACCAGGCGCTCATGGGCGGAGGCTCGGGCCTCTTCGCTTCGCCCAACACCAACGCCATCATGTCCTCAGTGCCTCCGGAAAAAAGGGGCATGGCCGCGGGCATCAACTCTATGCTGATGAACACCGGCCAGATGCTCAGCATCGCCATTGTCTTTCCCCTGGTGCTGAGTCGCATTCCCGAGGACGTCATGTTCCGCGTTTTCCTCTACGGGGGAGGAATGAGCGGCGCACCCCTGGCCGCATTCGAGGCGGGCATGCATGAGGCCTTTCTGGCCTCCTTTGCCGTCACCCTCCTGGCCGCAGTGATTTCGGGGCTGCGGCCCGGGCACAAGCATTTTGGGCTAAAGCTCTAGTACAGCGAGGCCGAAATAAACCAACGGTTTGACTTCGCGGCTTCGCGCCTTCGCGTGAAAAGGAATCTCGCGCGAAGCCGCGAAGGCGCGAAGAACAATCAGCCGTTCACGACGACTCTTTTATCCACTCACATTCATGGATTTATTTGAGCCTCGCTGTACTAGGACCGTCCCGGCGTTGTTGAAGACGAAGCTTTCGCCAAACTCCTTGAAAAACATCTTATTTCTTCCAAAACTCCGGCACCAGCAGCATCAGGGCTGTCACTATCTCCAGCCTGCCGATCCACATGCAAAAGAAGAGCAGCATCTTTCCGGCAGGATGAATCTCGGCAAAGCTCAACATCGGTCCCACACTGCCAAAGCCCGGCCCGGCATTGCCTAGTGTAGTCGCCACCGCAGAAAGAATAGACTCGATGTTCATCTGCGGATCGTCGTAGGAGATGATGGCCAAAAGCAGCGATGCCAGGGCAAAGATGATGATGTACGTGGCCACGAAGATGTTGCTGGGCCGCAGAACCTCATCCTTGACAGAAACCCCCCCCAGCTTCAGAGGAATGACTGCCTTGGGGTGCAGGGAATGAAGCAGCTCGCGGTAGGCGCTCTTCAGAACCAATAGTATTCTTACCACCTTGATGGCTCCGCCCGTGGACCCGGCACATGCGCCTATGATCATAAGCAGCATCAGAGTGAACTTGGCCGCTGCCGTCCACCGGTCGAAGTCCGTCGTGGCAAAGCCGGTGGTGGTCATGACGGAGACTACCTGGAAGCCCGCCAGCTGAATCTTGCGCCAAATATCACCCTCCAATCCACCCCAGAGGACGATGATCAATGTTGTCGCCAGTACGATCAAAGTATAGAATCTGAACTCAGGGTCCCTAACAAGGGCTTTTCGGTCGGAGGTGAGCATTCTGTAATGCAGGGCGAAATTGGCCCCGGCTAAAAACATGAATAAAGTGACAATGGCATCGATGATCCAGCTCCTATAAGCGGCTATGCTCAAGCCCTGCGGCGAGAAGCCGCCCGTGGCCATGGAAGCAAAGGTATTGCAGAGCGAGTCGAAGAGGGGCATTTTTGCCATGTAGAGTAGCGCGATCTCAGCTACGGTCATGAGGATGTACACCACCCAGAGCACCCGGGCGGTCTGCTTTATGCGCGGCGTCAGAGCATCCTTGTCAGGACCCGGCACCTCTGCCCGGTAGAGCTGGCGTCCAGCCACGCCCAGGCGGGGCAATATGGCTACGAATAATAGTATTATCCCCATTCCGCCCAGCCACTGGGCAAAGGACCTCCAGAAGAGCAGCCCCATGTAGGTCTTGTCAGGGCTGCCTCTTATCTGAAGCAGTGTGGAGTTTTCCATCAGCCAGGCCAGACCCAGCTCCAGTTGATGCGCCAAGCTGCTGTCGGCAAGAGTTGAATTGATGATCCAGTACCCCTGGGCGTTCGACTCCATGAGTATGGAGGAGCCGGTAGTGGTAAAGGCCGACATGGACTCGAAAAGGCCGTCGATGAGGCTGAGCCCCAGGAAGACGTAAGGCAGAGCCCCGAAGAAGGCAGCTCCCAGCCAGCCCAGGGCAACGAGCGCAAAACCCTCTTTTAAGCCCGGCTCCTCCTTCGTGGAGAGCCGTCCCAGGGCTATTCCTGAGGCCAGGGTGAGAAGAGATGTTACGGCGAAGGCGATCACGCCCCCCGTCTCTCCATAATAGGCGGCGACAGCCCCCGGTATCAGCAGCAAGACCGCTAAGATCTTTGAAAGCGATGCGAATAGCCGAAGAAATACCCTGACCCTCATCGAACAATGCCGCCCCAGGGGGCCGGAGAGCATCCTCCTTTTGTAGGCAGATCTCTTCTCACCTTGCTATAAAAAAGGTATGCTCAGGATACGAAGAGCTTCTTTACCTTGGAGACGACTTCCGGCATGGACATGACAAAGACGCGGTCTCCCTCCCTGACCTTGAAGCCGTCATCGGGCATCATCGGTCTTCCATCTCTCAAGATCATGCCCACCATGGAGTCCTTGGGCAGCTCTTTGGAGATGCTCTTTCCTATGATTTTGGCTCCGGCCTTGGCTATGAAATCCACCAGCTCCATTCTCTCGTCGCTCAGGGTTATCACCTCTTCTCCTCCGCTCACCCTCTGCAGCACGGCATCAGCAGTTACCTGTCCCGGGCTGACCGCTCTGTCCACTCCCACCAGCTCGAAGAGCCTTATGTAATCATACCTGTTAACACGGGAGAGGATTTTCTTTGCACCAAGCTGCTTGGCGAGCAAAGAGCAGAGCAGGTTCTTTTCATCCAGGCCGGTGACAGCGAAGACCACATCCATATATTCAGCACCCTCCTCTCTCAAGAGCGAGATATCCGTTCCGTCTCCATTGAGGATCATAGTACCGGAGAGCTTGTCAGCAATCTCCCTGCATCGCTCCGTATTCACTTCGATCAGTTTCACGTCCAGTCCCATCTTCTCCAGCCGGCTCGCCAGGTAAAATCCAACCATTCCGCCTCCGACGATCAGGGCCTTATGTGGTGAGGACTCTTCGTGAAGCATTCTTCTCAGTTCGGGAAGAGATTTAGGGTCGCAAAGGAGGAAAAGGTGATCATTGGACATGATCATATCTTCTTTCAAAGGTATGCTGATATCTCCCTTTCTGTTTATGGCCATGATTTTGCAGCCATCCGGAAGGTTGACCTTGACCTCACCCACCGGCCCTTGCAGAGGCATTTCTTCGGTGACCTTGAACTCGATCAGCTCGACCTTGCCCCCAGCCAGCTCCCTATCCAGGAGCATGGACGGAAAATAAAGAGATCTTGCCATATCCTCGGCCATGGCCAGCTCCGGACAGATCATGTAGCTTATGCCTATCTCTTTCCGGTCCTGAACCGGCTGATCAATATACTCTGGATTGCTGACTCTGGCAATGGTCTGGCGCACGCCGAGATGGCTGGCTATGATGCAGGTGATCACATTCACCTCGTCATTGCCGGTCACGGCCGCTACTATGTCCGCTTTATTGATGCCGGCCGTAATGAGCAGACGGGCATTGGCGGAATTGCCCTGCAAGACCTTCACATCCATATCCTGCAGCCTGGCACAGGCAGCCGGGTCCTTGTCTATGACGGTTACATCATTACCCGCGTAAAGCTCGCTGGCTATGAGAAAACCTACCTCGCCAGCTCCGGTGATCAAGATGCGCATGTTATTTCCTCCACAGTTCCGGGATAAATAATAAGAATATGGGCATCAGCTCCAGCCGGCCGATGTACATGGCAAAGAAGCCTATCATCTTGCCAGCATTCGACATTTGCGACCAATCAAAGGTGATAATGCCAAAGCCCGGACCCACGCCGCCCATGCAGGAGGCAATTCCCGAGGCCACCACCATGAGGTCCACCCGCGAATCGCCGACTGAGACCATGGCCAGGACCAGAGATAGAGCCAGCCAGGTTGCGAGGTAGAAGAAGGAGTAGAAGAGCATGGGTCGCAAGATATCCTCCTGTACCCGTGCATCTCCCAGGCGGACCGACATCACCGCATGGGGATGAATCATATGGAGAAGCTCATTGTAGGCATACTTCAGGTCCACCAGAAGCCGTCCTACCTTTATGCCTCCGGCAGTCGAGCCGATGCAGCCTCCTATGAGAATGACCATGACCAAAGCCAGCTTGGCGGCTGTGGACCATTTATCATAATCCAGGGTATTGACGAAGCCGCACGTGCCCATCATGGAAACAACATGGAAGGCGGCAAACCGGAAGCGTTCCATCAGGCCCCCATCTATCCCGCCAAAGAAGAGCAGGACTGTGGTGGTGATGGCCAGGATGGCAAGCATGAACCTGAACTCTGCATCTCTGAACCAGGCTAAACGATCTGAGGTCAGCACCTTGTAGTGAAGGGTGAAGCTCGACATGCCGAGGATGATAAAGACGGCAACTATGGCCTCTATGAGGGGGCTGTGGTAGGCGACCAGGCTGGATGCTTGGGGAGAGAAGCCGCCTGTCGCCAGAGTCGAGAATGCGGTGCAGACCGCATCGTAAATCGGCATTCCTACTGCGATCAGCAGGACGATCTCCAGGGCATTGAAGAGCAGATAAACCTTCCAGAGGATCCTGGCCGTGGCCGTGGCACGCGGCGTGATGGTCTCCTTGGATGGTCCCACCGTCTCCGCCCGGTAGAGCTGGCGGCCGGCCACACGCAGCTGGGGAAAGATGGCCACCACCATCAAAATTATGCCCAGACCCCCAATGAGCTGCTGGAAGGAGCGCCAGAAGAGCAGGCCGTAAAATGTTTGGCTATTCATGGCCTGGAAGGCGATATTGTAGCCAGCCAGGTCGCCGGTCACCTCATTCATAAGAGCGGTGCAGATACTATTATCGACCAGAGTGGAATTGACAATGTAGTACCCTCTGGCGTTTGATTCTACCAGAATCGTAGCTCCAGTTGCCGAGAAGCCCGATACGGATTCAAAGAGAGCATCGACTGGCCGCAAGCCCTGAAATACAAAGGGCAAAGCTCCGAAGAAAGTGGCAGAGAGCCATCCCAAGGAGACGGCGGCGAAGGCCTCTTTGTTGCCCACATCTCCTTTTGTCCCCAGCCGACTGAGGATGATGCCTGTACCTATGGAGAGCAGGGAGGTCAGGGCAAAGGCGGCAATCCCACTGGTTTCATGGTAGTAAGCAGAGACGAATCCCGGCACTAATAGCAACAACCCCATGATCTTCAGCACGGTGCCGATAACATCAAAGACGATTCTGAGCTTCATCTCCCCTCCCCCGAATTCAAGCCCAGGGTTCAGGCTTCAAGAGTGGAGCGCAAGGTTCGGGCGTCTCTTCTGCCAAGTTAAGATGGTCGCTGAATTCTTTCAAGGTTTCAAACCTCTGTCAACCGGCCTATTCCATTGAAGACGTGCCTTTGCAGTTGATTTCATCTGAAGCTCGCCGTAGTGGCGATCTTTGGATATAAGAGTTTCCGTTAAATCTATATTATATTTTTGTAGATGACGAATTCGTGCTACGGGCTAAAGACAAGGCCAGGATGTTCGTGAATGCTTCCAGTAACCTCTTCTGTTCAGGCAGCAAGAGCTGTTCCGCCTTGCCCAATCCCACACCCAGCACTCCAATGGTGACTTCTTTGGTCTTAAGAGGCAGGTAAAAAAGCGTCGCTGAGGAAAGAGTCTCAGTGCCGTGTCCTGCTTCCTGGCCGTGTCTGAGGACCCAGGTGGCCACACCCAGCTTGCGCTCATCAAATATCAGGTGTTCTCCCATCTTGGCCCGTTCCTTCAACCGTCCGGTTTCGTCAGGCAGCAGTATCATCACTTCACACTCGAAGGCCTCTGCAATCTCTCTGGCGGCAGAGCTCAGAAGTTCTTCCCCGTTCCCGGCTGCCATCAGGTTGCGACTGAAGGAATAGAGATTGGAGACAAAGCGCTCCCTTTGACGGGCGCCCTCTCCCTGCCATCTCACCACATCCGCCAGAAAGCTGGTTATTATTCCTACTATAACGAAAACGATGAACATGGGCAGATAGAGCAGATCTTCAACTGCCAGTGTCATTCTGGGAGGCACGAAGAAGAAATCCAGGGCGGCTACGGCCAGGATTGATGCAATCAGACCTGAGCGCCTGCCCCAGGTCATTCCGCTGTAGATCACAGGCAAGAGCAGGATCATGGCGATGTTGATGAGGCCCAGCTGGTTTTGCAGCAGCCAGCAAAAGACGACCGTTGCCGCTACGATTAAGAGGCTGCCGGAGAGCTGCCGCCAGTTTATGTCGCCCGCAAGCGACGGGGCCTCTTGTTTCGCTATATCGGCTTCTGCGCCGCCGATGACGAGCACATGGATCTGTCCACTTCGTCTTATGATCTCGTTTACCACTGACCCCCTCCACCATCTGTTCCACGAACGGCGACGCGGCAGTCCGACGACGATGACGGTGATATTATGCTCTCTGGAGAAGGCGATGACCTCCTCGGCGATATTCTGTGCGCTCAGAATCTGAACCTTTGCCCCCAGCTCCCTTGCCAGTGTCAAGTTGCGCGCCAGCTGATTCCGAGCGATCTGTGTGGATGATGTCTCTTGAGGAGATTCTACATAAACCCCGAACCACTCGGCATCCTGGTCTGCAGCCATGCGCTGCCCTATGCGTACCAGCCGCTCTGAGAAGGTACTGGCGGTGATGCAGACCAACAACCTCGATCCGGCCGGCCAGGGGCCCAGGATGCCATGCCTCTCCATGTAGGAGCGCATGTCCTCATCCACCATGCGGGCTGCATATCTCAGAGCTATCTCTCGCAGTCCCAACAGGTTGCCTTTGCGGAAAAAGCGCTGCACGGCTTGCTCTGCCTGGGCGGGCACGTACACCTTGCCGTCCTTAAACCGCTGCAGCAGATCCTCCGGAGTCAGATCTACGACTTCTATCTCATCGGCCAGCTCTAATATCCTGTCCGGCAGAGTCTCTCGAACCCGCACGCCCGTGATTTGAAATACGATATCGTTGAGGCTCTCAATGTGCTGGATGTTCAGGGTTGTGTAGACGCCGATGCCCGCATCCAGCAGCTCTTCTACATCCTGGTAGCGCTTGGCATGACGAAGGTCCGGTGCGTTGGTATGAGCCAGCTCGTCCACCAGGGCGATGGCCGGATGGCGGGCCAGGACTGCGTCCAGATCCATCTCCAGGGTCTCCAGGCCGCCTCGATCGAGACGGCAGCGCGCAGTGACCTCCAGTCCCTCCAGCAGGACCTCGGTATCATGCCGTCCATGTGTCTCCACCAGTGCGACAACGACATCCACACAGCTCTTTTTTAGTTGCTGTGCCTCTTCGAGCATTTTGTAGGTCTTGCCGACGCCCGCAGCCGCGCCAAGGAGAATCTTGAGATGTCCGCGGCTGCTGCTGGCCACGCTCTCTTCATGCTGAAGTTGCTGCAATAATTGATCCGGATCCGGACGGCAATCCATCTCCATTGTCTAACTCTCCCTCGTCACCTCATCCAGGGCCAGGTTGAGCCTGAGCACGTTCACCCTCTCCTGCCCCAGTATGCCAAGCATGGCAGGCTCGACATTTTGATCGACCAGCGCCTGCACAGCAGAATGCGTAAGTCCTCTCGCTTCGGCCACGCGCGCCACCTGCTCTATTGCTCCCTGCCGGCTTATGTGCGGGTCCAGGCCGCTGCCTGAGGTCAGGACCAGATCAGCGGGCACGCTCTGATCAGTTGACAGCCCATTCTCGCGCCGGACTTGATCTATCCTTCGGCTCACCTCTTCCATAAGCCTGGCACTGGTTGGCCCGAGGTTGCTGGCACCTGAGCCGTTGGCGCTGTAATTGACATAAGAAGGCCGTCCATGGAAGTAGCCGGGGCTCTGGAATGTCTGGCCGATGAGCTCTGAGCCCACGATTCTGCCGTCAACTACCAGCAGGCTTCCCTCGGCCTTGGCAGGCATGGCAGTCTGGACTATGCCGGTTATGAACAGAGGATAGGCGAGACCGGTGAGCAGAGTGAAGGCCAGGAACAAAGTCACTGCAGGCCTTATTTCTTTTGCAAATTCGAACATATTCCTCACTCCAGATGCAGGAAAATAACCAGCATGTCGATCAGTTTGATGCCGATGAAAGGCACTGCCAGTCCGCCCAGGCCGTAGATCAATAAATTGCGTCGCAGCAGCTCGGAGGCGGTCGTGGGCGTGTAGCGCACGCCTCGCAGTGATAGCGGTATCAAGAGAGGGATGATGATGGCATTGAAGATAATCGCGGAAAGCACCGCGCTGCTCGGCGTAGCCAGATGCATGACGTTCAGCACACCCAGCATGGGATACTCGGCCGCAAATATGGCGGGGATGATGGCGAAGTACTTGGAGACATCGTTGGCCACGCTGAATGTGGTCAGCGCCCCTCTGGTGATCAATATCTGTTTGCCGATCTCCACTATGTCCAGCAGCTTGGCCGGATTGGAGTCCAGATCCACCATGTTGGCCGCCTCCCTGGCGGCCTGAGTTCCTGCATTCATGGCCACGGCCACATCGGCCTGGGCCAGAGCCGGGGCATCGTTGGTGCCGTCTCCAATCATCGCCACCAGGTGCCCTTCCCTCTGATATTTTCGAATGGCCTCCAGCTTGACCTCCGGTCGGGCCTGGCCGATGAAGTCATCGATTCCAGCCTCCGCGGCGATGGCTGCCGCCGTCATGGGATTGTCTCCCGTGATCATGACTGAGCGAATGCCAACCAATCGCAGGCGAGATAGGCGCTCCTTGATATTCTCCTTGAGCACATCCTTCAGACGGACGGCCCCCAAAATCCTCGCGCCATCGGCGACGACCAGAGGTGTGCCGCCATCTCTCGCAATGCTGTCAACTGCAGCTCTGATGCTCTCAGGCATTGCACCGCCCTTATTTTTCACATATTCCTCAATGGCGTCATGGGCACCTTTGCGAATCTCCCTCCCGCTCCAGTCTATGCCGCTCATGCGAGTCTCGGCACTGAAGGGGATGAATGAGGAGCCATCCGGCGCCCGGATATCCCTGCCGCGGATGCCCAGAGTCTCCTTGCACAGATCCACTATGCTGCGCCCTTCCGGCGTCTCGTCCGCCAGGGAGGAATACATCGCAGCCGTAGCCAGCTCCTCTTTCGTCACTCCAACTGCTGGCAGGAACTGTGTGGCCATTCTGTTTCCCAGGGTGATGGTGCCGGTCTTGTCCATGAGCACCACATCCACGTCGCCCGAGGCCTCCACCGCCCTGCCGCTCATGGCGATGACGTTATGAGAAAGCAGCCTGTCCATGCCGGCGATGCCGATGGCTGGCAGCAGGCCGCCGATAGTGGTGGGCATCAGGCAGACCAGCAGCGCCACCAGCACTGGCACGGAAACGATGAGACCCATATACCCGGCAAAGACCTCCAGGCTGATTACCACCACTGCGAACAGCCCTGTAAGACCTATGAGCAGTATCTCCAGAGCCTGCTCATTGGGAGTCTTCTGGCGCTTGGCGCTCTCCACCATGCCGATCATCTGGTCAAGGAAGGTCTTGCCCGGGTCCGCAGTGATGAGGATCTTGATCTTCCCGGAGAGTACTCTAGTGCCGCCAGTGACGCCGCAGAGGTCGCCTCCAGCCTCGCGAACTACTGGTGCCGATTCGCCCGTGATGGCTGATTCATCCACCAGTGCGACTCCCTCTACGATCTCGCCGTCGCTGGGGATGGTCTCGCCGTCCTTTGCCAGAACAAGATCGCCTTTGACAAGCTGCAGGGCCGATACCTGCTCGATGCTGCCATTGGCCGACAATCTTTGGGCTATGGCCTCGCTCTTCGCCTTGCGAAGAGTCTCAGCCTGAGCCCGGCCCCGCCCTTCCGCCAGAGCCTCAGCGAAGTTGGCGAAGAGTATGGTGAACCAGAGCCAGAGGCTGATCTGGCCGTCGAATCCCGCATTCCCGCCCGTGATCAAATCGCGCGCCGTGATCAGTGTGGTCAGAATGGCGCCCATCTCCACGGCGAGCATCACTGGGCTGCGCCAGAGGCGGCGCGGGTCCAGCTTGGGGATGGAATCTAAAATGGCCTGCTTTATCTGGGAAGTCTGCCATAAATCGGACTTATTGATGTGCATATCATCACTCCTTAAAAGGTCCTGCCAGCCTGCATCAGCAGGTGCTCGAGTATGGGGCCAAGCACAAAGACTGGGAAGAAGGTCAGAGCCCCGACTATGATGACCGTGCCTACCAACATGATCACGAAGAGCGGACTGGCGACGGGAAATGTTGCCGTGCTGGCGGGCACTATCCTCTTTGCCGCCAGGGAGCCGGCTATGGCCAGCGCCGGCAATATCGTGGCAAATCTGCCTACCAGCATCGCCAGAGACAGGGTCAGGTTGTAGAAGGTGGTGTTGGCGTTCAGGCCGGCAAAGGCGGACCCGTTATTGCCGCAGGCCGAGGCGAAAGCATAGAGGATCTCAGAGAGTCCGTGCGGGCCGCCGTTGTTCAGGCTAAGGAGGCCCTGGGGCAGTACTATGGCAAGACCTGCCAGCATCAGCAGAGCGATGGAAGGAGCCAGCAAACCGATGACGGCCATTCTCATCTCGAAGGGCTCCAGTTTTTTGCCGAAGAGCTCAGGAGTGCGGCCGATCATCAGGCCGGCTAAGAACATGGTCATGATGGCATAGAAGAAAATGCCTATCAGTCCCACCCCGACTCCGCCGAAGATCACCTCGCCTATGCACATGTTAAAAAGCAGAACCAGGCCGGCTAGAGGCATAAAGCTGTCGTGCATGCTGTTCACGCCTCCATCGGAGGTTACTGTGGTAGACTGGGCAAAGAGCACCGATGGCACTATGCCGAAGCGCACCTCTTTGCCCTCCATATTGACTCCGCCGGCCACGCCCAGCCTCTCCAGCAGGGGGCTCCCCTGTTCTTCCGCCCAGAGGGCGAAGCCCAAACCCATCAGGTAAAGAATGAACATGGCCGCAAATATGGCCCAGCCCTGTCTGGGGTTATTGACCATTGCTCCAAAGGCGAAGGGAAGCGATGCCGCTATCAGCAGCATGGCCAACACCTGCAAAAAGTCCGTGAGGGGCGTGGGGTTCTCAAAAGGATGGGCGGAGTTGGCATTGAAGAAGCCGCCTCCATTGGTTCCCAGGAATTTGATGGCCTCCTGCGAAGCCACGGGCCCTAAAGAGATGACCTGCTCCCCTCCCTCAAGGGTATGGGCAATGACATAGGGGCCCAGGGTCTGAATTACGCCCTGGGATGCAAATAAGAGGGCCCAAATGAGGGCCAGGGGCAGCAGCAGATAAAGCGCCGACCGGGTGAGGTCGACCCAGAAATTCCCCAGGGTGGCGGCATTTTTGCGAGTGAAGCCTCGAATGACGGCCATGGCTGCGGATAGCCCCACAGCCGCGGAGAGGAAATTTTGCACAGTCAAGCCCAGCATCTGGGTGAGATAGCTCATCGTCTGTTCCCCGCTATAGGCCTGCCAGTTGGTGTTGGTGGTGAAGGAGACTGCCGTATTGAGGGCCGTATCCCAGCGAACTGCTCCCAGGTTCTGAGGATTGAAAGGAAGAAAGCCCTGCAGTTCCTGCAGCAAAAAGACGGCTGCCAGACCCAGGGCATTGAAGATCAAGAGGGCGGCAACGTAGCTCTTCCAGGACATCTCTCTTGTCTCGTCCACACCCGCCATCCTGTAAAACGCCTTTTCGACAGGCCGGAAGAGAGGCGTAACTCGGGTAGGCTCGCCGTTGAAAACTTTCGCAATATATCTTCCAGTAGGCACGGCCAGGACTATCAGGGTGCCTAACAACAGGGCAATGTAACCAAATTCCATTGACATTTTTGTCGCCTTCGAATGAAATAATCTTAAGGAGATAATCTGATAAGACTTAATTGTTTCTAAATTTATCTGGCTCACGTTGGCCGGATACAAAATCAATTGATTCCATTATTCTGATCCCTCTTAAAGGAGAAGAAACGAAGAGATTTTCTTGCTTGCTCAGCGCCGTTCTCCATGAGGAGAATGCACATTCCGGCATTGGTATATAAAGATATCCAAACATTCGGGACTACACAGCACTATAACAAAAAGTGCAAGATGAGATAAGTGGCATCTCGGTGCCAAAAAGTCAAATCACAGCATATCATCATTTTTGCTTATTTGCCGCCTTGCATTCTCTTCAAACTCTTAATGATATCCACAGCCATCGCCGAAGGCACTCTATTGAGCTGACAGGTTGTCAATATCCGAAAAAGCTCGTCCCGTTGCATCGATGCCATATGTTGAGCCACATATAACATCGCACCTTGATATCCTTCATCAACCAGACTTTTCTGGACGTTCTCCATAACGCCCTCATCGATGTTTATCTTTGTTGTGCCGATATCGTTTATCACTCTTGATAGCTTATCTCTGCTAAAATTCAAGTTGGCTTCGATTGAAACCGTTGATTCCTGGACAAAATTTAGAGCCTTTTTAGAAGCCCCTTTCAATATCATTTCTGATGCGAGTTTCTTCAAGGTCTTACCTTGGAGAATGGCTTCCGCCTCTAAAGCCATGTATGCTTCTTGGGTTATTTCTATTCTGGTATACTTGACGCTGGGCATTTGCTCGCCGGGCCTTTTTTTGTATTTTGGTCTGCCTTCATCAGTATTAAAGACTATGGAAGATTTGACAGGAATTGTTCTTGCTCTTATGAAAATGAGATGCCTTAGTCTTTTTGCCCAGGTATTTCCCGAAAGGGCTAAATATCGGTCGTGATCCATAAATAAGTTGGAATCTTTTGGAACTCGTTTGTGGATAGCGATACTGTGAACACGCTTTCATTGTGTGTTAATCCTAAATAATCAGTATCCAACAATGTAGATTTCTGTAGCAGATTCAAATTCCAAACCATAACTGGTTCACGATCGCTAGGCCCGTTTTTACGTTAAATCCGGCTGGCAAATCATCAATTTTACATATTCTGTTAGAATAGGAATCTCTCTCGCTTTCATCGGCTTCCAGTCTTCATCGACCATCGGCTCCAGAGTATCTCCCCTTTTCGCCCAATAGAGAATTTCTTCGATGCCGCATTGCCCCGAGGCCAGTCCATCCGTTTTATTCTCGAAGAATCCGAAGAATTTCTTACCAATGGGACCATACTCTGCCAGATACCAGTGCATATTCTTTTTATTAAAAAGGTGCATATAAATTATCTCTTCTCCAATATAAGCGTGATCATATGTTAAACCAGGCAACTTGGCCAGATCGCTCGATTTTAGATCGCTAAATTTACGGCTCATATCCTTGGTCTCCGAGGCACAATTGTCCTATTCTCAGTTCGTCCTTCATTAAGTATCCGCTCTATGGCTCTCTGCCTTGCCAAAGTTATTCTCGGTATTTTTTAAGACTACCGCTGATACAGCCAGGTCTAAATAGGACCAGTTTTAGTCGATGAGCGCTTTTCCTGTCCACTTCAGCCCAGCTGCACTGGGAACATCTTATGGCCGCCAGAAATGAACATAACTACGATCCCCATGGCAAAATAGTGCTGTCGGGCCAATTACGCGAGCATCCATTTCTTTATCATCTACCATTTGCGATGTATTAATGGTTATTTAACTTTTTCCCTTTATTGATATGGACCATTTTCATGATTATGCCAAAAAGGTAAAATAGGTAAAAGAAGCATATGAAGCAAAAACAAGGTTGAGGTGAAATTAAATGTCGGTTACTGGAATAACAGATCAAATGATGCAATATGAGAGAGGCACTGAATTTATTTGTAACAATAAACCAAAGAGCCCAAAAAAATATGGAATCAAAAGGCCAGATGCCAGGAACATCGTCGCCGTGTTGACCGGGCTCTTTTTGGTCTTTGTAGTTATTGCTCAGTTCATGTAACTGGAATTGAGAATAGCCAATAGGGCCCGCCTCTTGAATATTTTTTAAGGATTAGCAATAGCGATTACATTCGAAAGAACTTTTATAATATTGCGTTCCGGCATTCCTGCTTCGTATACTGTCTCTCCAACCAGCTTACCCCGAATAGGAATGCTGCGGAGACCGCCATGCCAAGCAGCGGATACGTCCGGCCCAGGAAGATTGCAGTTATCCCGCCACCCAGCAGCGCTGCCAGAGCTCCGGAAGGCGTAAGCCTCAGACGCTCTCGGTAGAATCCGGCAATAACCGGCAAGAGCAGACCGCTGGTAAAGACGGTATAAGCGATAAGCAATGTCTTGATGATGCCGGGCATTGAGACGGCTAACGCCAAAGCCAGAATACCTATGATTAACACAAAAAGCCTCGACATGGCCATCAGTTTCCTTTCACTCGACGCGGGACTTGCCTTTCTATAAATATCCAGAGCTAAAATGGAGGTGGCAGTCATCAGGCTCGTGTCTGCTGAGGACATGAATGCTGCCAGGAGAGCTGCCGCCACCAGTCCTTCTAGGCCGGGCGACAGCAATCCTGTCAGGAGCACGGGAAGGGCCTGCTCAGGTGATGCTGCCGGGTAAAGCGACCGGGCGAAGATGCCCAGGGATGCGATCAGGAAGGCCAGGGGAATGAGGATAACGGCTGCGATCGCAGCGGATATCTTTGCATCTCTCTGGCTATGGGCGGAGAGCAAACGAGAATACATGTCCGGTCCGACCAGATATGCCGAGCCGACAACCAGCAGCATGGACAGTACATCCCAGCCGCCCATCTCTGCCGACGTGGGAAAGCTCTGGCTGAGGAGCAAGCCGGGCCCAGCAGCCTCTGATGCTCTGAAAAACAGGACTATCATTCCCGCTAAGATTATCATGAGCTGTACCAGGTCTGTCCTTATCACCGAGCCCTGCCCTCCGTGAGCTGTGTAGAGTACGAAGACTGCTGTGCATGCTGCCATGAATAAGGTCTCGTTTCCTCCAAATACTGCTCCCAGCACCTTGCCGCATGCCACAATCTGCACGGCAATGACTCCCACCCAGGATACAACAATGAGAACGGAGGCGACAAACCTTGCCCTTCCTCCATAAAAGGAGCCCACCAAGTCGGGCAGAGTGTAGCATCCGCTAGCTCTCACTTTCCCGGCAAAAAAGGTGGCCAGCACCAGCAGTCCGGCCGTACCGGAGAGCATCCACCATGCCCCGGGCAGGCCTTTGGAAAAGCCCAGGCCCGCCATGCCCAGTGTTGCCGAAGCGCCGATGATGCTGGCACAGAAAGTGCCCGTAAGAAGAACCAGTTTTATGCTCCGCCCAGCCAGGTGGAAATCCTCCAGTCCCTTCATGCGAAGCCCCCAAGCACCAATGGCGAGCATCGCCAGCAAATATATTACTACTACGACGGCAGCCTGATCCATAAACCATACCTCGCGAATTGTAAACCCTTTTTCGCGAATAAGGTTTACAAAACTATAAAACTTTCGCTGTAACTGCAGTGTTGATAATAATTGAAGGCGCAATTGACGCGCCCATCTTCGCGCCCCAAATGATGCATGGTCCGGGAAACGTCGTGGCCATAGATATCAATGATGAGCGGATAATAATAATAACGACCCTAGCAAAAGCCAGGATCGCAGAACATATTACGATTTACCTAACTCCTGCCCTGCCGTCTGACCATTTATTTAATACATATGGCAGTACGAATGTTAAAACGCCAAATACTACTACGGCGATCAATTGATCCGTTATATTTCCACCTCCTTTTCAGCAATGAATACACTAGGCAGAAGGCCAATTTACTGCATCCCACATAAACTTTGTGGCACGGCATCAGCCAGGTATCCTTGCAGAAACATTCTGCTCTAAATACTTTGTATGACCAAGGAAATTCAGATATGACTGAGGCATTTGTATACACTGAGACAGATAGAACAAAATCCAGATGGGTGGCAAGAGCATATCAGGATTTTGTGAAAAGCACAGGCCGATCAAGAACCACGCTGCGAGGATTATTCTACCACGCGCTGCAGATGAAGGCCTCGGATTATCCCATCTGCGGAGGATTTGTGGGAGAAATCAGGATCATGAGGCCGTACCATGAGAACGACGGCGAGAAGCTTCCCAAATGGATGAGCAAAGCGAGAAGTCTGGGATTCATTCCTGCGGACGCTATACTGGAGGAGACGGCAGGAGAGCAATTATTCCCGCCGGAGATCGATTGGGAGCGGCCCTATTTCCTGGAGGTTTGGGTCGCTAAGTCCGCTTTGAATCCCCTGCTTTACCCCATCTGCCAGAAATATGGCGTAACCCTGGTCTCAGTCAACGGCAGGGCATCTGAGGATGCAATTTCTGCTCTGCACCAGCGCTGTCGCCAACCGACTATCATCCTCTGTCTGTCCGACTTAAGTCCCTCCGGCGCATTTTTCAGCAGCGATCTGGCGTCGGAGATTGCCAAGGTCGAGCCATCGATGGGCAACAGGGATATAAAATTGAAATGCATCGGCCTTAAGCCGGAACAAGTCCTCGATCTGAAGCTTCCTCTGGTCAATGCAAAAATGAATTCGAAGGAGGACCATAATCGTTTCAAGAGATATCTCAAGCCCTACCCTATTGATCCAAGAAAGATGGCGGAGCTGGATTGTTTGGAGGTCCACTATCCGGGGGGTATTGCTGGTTTCCTCAGTGAAGCCCTTGCCAAATATCTATCCGGCTCTGATCCCGATAACGAATCATGGATTATACAAAAAAGTAAATAAAAGCCGGTTGGCCGGCCATGAAGCCTTATTCACATGGATGTTGCTGCAATTACCACTACTACAACTGCAGCCGCTGCCAGTAAGATATTTCTCCATTCAATATGCATCACTTGATCGTTGCTGCGCTTCGGCCTGTGAGCCACCACCTCTGCGATCGTCTTTTCGTGCTGCAACATAGCATCGCTCTTTACAACTGTCATGAATCTCACCTCCCAAATCATGGCGCTGGGATAACCCATGCCGCGTTGCATATAGATCTCTTTAGGAGAAAAACTTTCCTAAAGCCCAATGACGCGGAGATTGCTCTTTTATCCGATTTATTTGGGCGGGAATCTTGGGCCGGGATGGCTGCGATATATCCTGGCATCCCTGGAAATCCTGCCTTCCTGCGCCAGAGTCCGGACCTCAGTCGCGACGCACTCGCTTCTCTCCAAAAACTGATCGCATACCAGTTTTTCCAGCGACTTCTTATCGGCTATTTTGCCAGTCCCGATTCCGGGACAGCTCTTATTGCAGGAAATGTTTAATATTATGTCGCCTTGCGGTGTGCTCTCCTCCTCGACTCGAAAGGGAAAGAGGCGGCAGGCTTTGGGCCGAATGGAGTAAACTTTGCAGCCATTATTGTAAAAGACGCAGGTAGTATCTGCCTTGCTCTTCATGACCGGAAAATCCAGGATTATTCTCTTTTTGGAATCATCAACGCGAACGAATTTCCCGTCATATCTGTAAAGCGTATCCACAAAATCAGAAGGATCAAGGCCTGTTTCGCGGCTGATATTCTCGATATCCTCACCAGTCATATAGATCAGATTCGACTTCTCCCAGAACTCCTTTAGCCTTTCCAGAGGTATTAGATCTCCGAACTCCTCCGGCCTCTTATGATGGCAGCAGGTGCCACATCTCCTGCATTTGAATCTGATATTATGAAAAGCCGTTTTAATGATAACGCGCGGCAATGAATATCCTCGAAAAATAGAAAAAAAAGAAGACGACTTACAGAGTCGTATTCTTAGGATGCTTTTCAGCCAGAACTTTCAGTCCCAACTCCTCTGCCGACTCCGCCGTCATGATGTCCACCATGGCCGCAGCCGGGAAGATCATGGGGGCGTTTTCTATGGGCCCGTAGAGGTAGTAGTTGGCACCCAAGATTCCGGCTACCAGATTGGAGCCGATATCGACAGGAGAGAAGGCCTCTTTATGCTGTTTCTTCCACTTCTTCATCCAGTCCCAGGCAGAGGCACCGTTGTGGAATCCTGCACCAACCGGCAGGCCGAGTTGAGCTTTGACGGCAATGACGGCGCGATAGGTTGCGCCGGAGCCGGCTCCCAGCGGCATGGCAGCAGTATCGATGAGGGGCCTGGTAATGCCGCACTCTTTGGCGTACTCCAGCATGCCCTTCTTGGCGCCTCCAGCCGCTTTGGTCAGGATGTTCATCTTGCCTGCGGTTCCCTTCTCCATGGCGTTGAAGGCCAGAACAATTGCCGCATCAAGGTCGCTTTCCTTGACGGCCAGCAGCTCCTCCGGTGTAATGGAGGCGTTGATGGAGTTATGGATGGCTCTATCGGCAACGCCGATCTCAGTGGCGTACTTGACGCCGAAGGCGCGCACCTCAGGAGCAGAGGAGTCGATGAGGAATGGATAATCGGATATGCCCACAAACCAGTCGATCTCCTTCTTCATGGCCTCGTTGCTCTCCGCGACGATCTGGTTCATACAGGAATTTCCAGTTAGGTCGCTCATCTCAACCTGTGCATTCCAGAGCCTCTCAGCGGCTGCCGCGTCAAAGACTCCATGCTCCGGATCGGAGACAATCTTGTGCCTGGCGTAGAACATGGTGCCTATGCAGCATGTGGGGTACTCTCCAGGCTGGCCCCCAACCTTGAAATTGCCGAAATCGAAGACCTCTTGCTTCCTATCAAACTTGAACATTCAAATCACCCTCGTCCAGTGGCCGGCATATACAAACAGTATATACGCCAATATTATGATCAATCCAGCGCAAACTCCGTAGGCTGTACCCAGATCCCTGCCGACGGACTTGCCGGCGCGCAGGAACTTCTCGCCTGAGTAGAACTCAATCTTCTCATCGATTCTATCCAGCCTTGCCATGATCTCATTGAACTGATTCTTATCAACCACGGCTACCGGAACCGCTTCTCGCCCTTCATTCACCATTGCTCACAGCCCCCCTTGGAATATGAAGAACGGCCCGAGCATCAGCATTACTGCTAGGATGAAACCGATGGCAAATCCCATGGAAACGGTGGCCATTACTCCTGAGGATAGCTTCGTCTCCCTGGCCAGGAGCTGGGCCTTGTACTTGATGTCATCCACAATGTCCTGGAAATGCTGTGCTCTAGGATCAATGACCTTGGGGATGCCCTGGCCGTAGATTACCTCTTGTTCTTCAGCCATCTTACTGCCCTCCTACCATCTTGAGGATTATGCCGAAGAAGATCAGGACTACCGTCATGCCCAGAGCAACGCCTTCTATCTTGCCTGCATAGATGCCTGCCTGGAACTTGTTGAGGAGACCATTATTGGTTACCGCGGCATCCATCAACCTCATTCTGCCCAGAATATCCACAGCCTCTGCGGCCATGGGTCTTGGGCCGGTCTCTACCTCTTCTTCCCCGCCCTCTTTGATCTCTATTCTCATAGGCTCGACATCTAAGGCACCCGGATCCTTGGAGATCAGCTCCGCAATCTTGGCCTTGATGACGCCCATGTCCTCGGTGTCCATCATCATGATGGGCGAAACCTGCTGCTTGACCCGCTCAATGGACTCTTCGTTCAGGTTCTGGATGAAGGGAATAGCTCCCTTGGCACCGATGATTCTTCCTTCCTTATCTATGCCGTCTTTGAGGAAGGCTCCCACGGCCTGACCGGTGATGTGCCCCTTGACCTCCATTCCCGTGACGATCAGGTATCTGATGTTGGGATTGGAGACCAGGTTTGCCACCATCTTCTCAATGCCGATGTTTTCTGTCTTGCACGGTCCAACCAGACCGGCGCCGGCAGCGAGCAGCTCTGATCCCTTGAGGTGAGATCCGCAGGAACAGACAGCCACCGGACTTTCCGGATTTCCTGCCTCATACTCGCCGGTGATGAGCGGCCACGGCTCAGATGGCTTCTTTTTTAAGGCCATTCTAGGCACCTCCTGCCGGCATGAGTGCTGCCTTTATTATCTTCAGTCCAGCCTCGCTTGTGAAAGCGGTGCTGATGAGGATGACAAAGGCCACTACCAGGCCGATGATAAAGCCCATCCAGATGTTGGTGTACAGGCCGCCGATGTAGGAGCATTTGCCTCTGTTGGCGTAGGACTCCATAAGCTCACTGTCCGGCCCCAACTGGTTCACAAGGTCATCTGCAATGTGGTCCAGTCTCTCCACCATTGGGTAGATGGGATCGAGCGCGTACTGAACAACGTCGTCTCTTTCCTCTGCTACCATTCCCTTAAGTGGATCGAACGACAGGCCCAGTTCCGATGATATTCTAACAATTCCCATTTCCTAGACCTCCTTACTGCACCGTTGGCGGCAGAAGTCCAGTTCCGACCACTGCTGAGGCATCTCTCTTTGCCAGCCTGAAGTACCATACAAAGAAGTAATACCAGACTGCAAAGCCCACTACGATCTGCACCATGCCAGCGGCAAGGCCCAATGTCATGAGGGCACAAATGCCTGTGGCTATGGTTGACATGCCACCGACCATGACGCCGTTCACCAGTGTCCTGTCCTGCTTCTCATCCGGGCCCAGGTTGGCGTTGAAGGGATGCAAAATGGCCAGACCACCGCAGATGAAGATAATAGCCAGGAAGCCAGTGTTGATGACGCTGTGGACAATATCGGCATAGCCAAGAGATCCGGATATGGCAAAGGACCAGCCCAATATGGCCAGGGTTCCTGCGCCGGAGAGGTCGGTCAAGCCTTCCTCCATGACGGGAATGTTGAAGCCCATAACCCTATTGGCGATAAGCCCGACTACATATCCGAATATCAGCGAGTAAACCAGGGCAATGATAACACCCAGTAGTCCAATGCCTAGCTGCTCTGCAATGCTGAGGCCGAACAAAACGGCGACTACTCCCATTCCTAAAGAGAGCATGCCGATAGACGGAACTCCTGTGCCGATACCATAAGCGCACACCCTT
This sequence comes from Methanothrix sp., assembly GCA_026394565.1. Taxonomy (GTDB): domain Archaea; phylum Halobacteriota; class Methanosarcinia; order Methanotrichales; family Methanotrichaceae; genus Methanothrix. Next base: position 33,623 of record JAPKYA010000002.1, on the reverse strand, counting down.
CGAACTGCGTTGGCGCCCATAACCACACCGAAGAGGGCTGCCAAGGCTCCCACGAAGGAGAATATGTTGGTTCCAGTGACACTGTTTAGTATGTAAGCCAGGTATATGCCCACAACAGAGCCAACCAGGCCGTAGATCCTGAGCTGTTTGGGTTCAAGCTTAAACCCCTTAACGGTTTCTGCCATCTTAGACACCTCCAACCAGGGGTGTAATCAGTACCGCCACTAATGCCAGGATAGCTGTGGAGACAAGACAGGCTTTGAATGCCTTGGGCCACTTCTTGAACTTGGGATCATGGAAGCCCTCGATGGTTCCCTGGATGTTCCAGGAAGCGAGCACGGCATCTACGAAGAATATGCCGATAGCGAAGACTGCGCTCATGGCTGGATTGTGGTTGATGAGCACGAGCGGGAAGTAGATCATTGCACCGCCGATGCCGCCCATGGCCGCACCAATTGTCCCGGAAACGAAACAAATCGTGGGAATGCCCTGCCCGACAGTGCCGGGAGCGACATAAGGCGGCTGGGAGAACATGGTGATGGGATCGTAGTTGACCTTCGCTGATGCGAAAGGCGCACCTACGGCGTAGGCGTAGATCCAGCTACCGGTAAGCATTGTGGCATCCATCATGATCATGGCGCCAACAGCTCCGGTGAGAAGAATCGGCCAGATGCTGTAGCCGTCTTGGGCAAAGGTCGGGCTCAGGCTCATAGCGTGCATCATCAGGCCGGCAGATAAGAGACCGGTAAGGCCTGATCCTGCAGCCAGTTGCACTGTACCTGTTCCGATACCTGTTGCCTGGGCCATGGCTGCGGGTGCTCCGCCCACAGGCACGAAGTGAACTCCAACGCCCACCAGAAGCCCTCCAATGATGATCTCCAGAAGATATATGATCGTATTAGCATCGAAGTTCATGCAGCTATATCCCCCTTGTATCCTGGATACGGCCCGTACTTTCTCCTGGCGGAAAGCTCACAGTAGAAGTTGTACAGGTTCATCACAATTACAAAGAATATGCCCATGGCAATGGCCGCGGTGGCCTGGGTGAGGGGGTCGAAGACAGTTGTTCTCCAGTTGTCCAAGAAAACAGTCAGGCCGAAGCCCATTCCCGTGCACGGTCCGCCGAACTTGGCGCAGAACCAGGCGTTGTCTATTGAGTTTCGCAGACCAGCTTCAGCCTTCCTCACAATCTGTCCGGAAAGCATGGTGTTGAGGCCCTGTCCGAACAACCTCCACTGGAACTCACGCTCACCACCATAATGAATATCACCCACGGACGACCCAATAGCACCGACTGTCAGACCCCAAACCAGGGCGATGACGGGAATCGGGAAGGGATGATGAGGCGTTAGAACATAAACTTGTATTATAGAAATCAATACTATACAGAAAGATGTAATCCATACATGTGCCATGATGGAAGGCGTAGTATACCTTAAGATATCCAGGTAGATCCACTGATTGAATCTGGCCTGGCTGGCGTTCCTACCAAGGTAGGCGCTTACAGACATTACACCGTCGAATAGAGCGGCCAATGATGCGCCAGCGGCTGCTGCAAAGAGCAAGGGCATATGATAGCCTTCGATGAGCACATAAGCCATGATGGCTGCGGTTGTGCACCACAGAGCGTTCGATGGCGGCTCGCCTGCAATGGCCTTGTTGTAAATCCTATGGGGATTTCCGACCTGGGCAGCCAGTTGAACTTGCGAGTTGGGATTGCTTTGAGAGCCTATATCCGAGTCGATATCCTCAGAAGCGCCCGCAACTGTCGCAAGGGCACCCATAGCAGCTACGAGTCCCATGCCAAATGCGTCCATTTATTCCTCCTCCTTTTCATTTCACCAATTTCATGCTGTTTCAGGATAAAATTGGCTATGACGCTCTCGGTATCAATTACCTAAACTTATAAACCTTTCGCGATAGCCGGCAAGAAAAAATTTCCCGCCCCTCGCTGCACCTCGCTATTTGGTGCCGGTGAAACGAGCATACGAGAAGGCTAAAGCAATTGTGATCTCACCAGGGCTCTCTCTTCGCACCCATCCTGTAGCCTATGATATTTGTAACCCGGTGCAGGATGGGGGTTATTATGAGCACGATTAATATTATGGTGAATGTGAAATGCAGCATAAACCAGTCCGGTGCCATGAACAGGGTGAGAAGCCAGGCTCCAATGACAAAATCAAGCTGATCTATGATAAAAAGGGGCGCACCGCGCTGTAAGCCCATGCGGCGCTTGAAGAATGCGGCCACGATATCTCCCAGCATCGCTCCCAGGGAGAGGGCCGGGAGAATGAATAGCTGCTCGTAGCCGTCGCCGAACGAGGGCAGACCGACAAAGGGTGCAATCTGGTTTTGCAGGAGCCCGACCAAAACGCCGCAGACCGTTCCCGCGAAGGTTCCCCGAAAGGTCTTGCCGTCGCCAAGCGTGCGCCGCCCGTCCGAGAAGATCCGGCCTCCGTCCAGAGGCATGCCTCCGCCAAAGAGCGCTGCACAGTTATTAGGTATGTAGGCGGGCAGCATCAGCCAGAAGGCAACGATCAGGGCATTCATTCTTATTCCTGAATCGCTTTTCGCGTTCACACCCATATATCAAACTATCTGAGAGATGGATTTCGGATCGAAACAGTTAAGTCCAACCTCTGCCACCTAAGGGGCGGGCGTCGATGGTCTAGTGGTTATGACTTGGGCCTTCCAGGCGGATTTTGATATCTGCGAAGCAAGCCTACAACCCGGGTTCGAATCCCGGTCGACGCACTTCTTTTTTGATCTTCATTATTGATGCTATTCTTACGTTGAATGCCGAATTATTTTCGCTAGATTTATATCCTAGTTTGACCAGTTGCTGTTTATGCATTCCGGTGGGGAGATCTCCAACGCACGAGGATTACTGGCTGAGAAGATAGCAGGAGAGATCACCCTTTCCCAAAGTCCAGGCGAGACCCTGAGGAAATGGCGCAGAAACTTCGCCATAACTCAGACCGACCTGTCCAATCACATGGGCATGTCTCCTTCAGTGATCTCCGATTATGAGAGCGGCAGGCGAAAGTCCCCAGGCATAATGATCGTGAGCAAGATCATTGATGCACTCCTGCGCATAGATGAGAGCCGCGGCTGCAATGTTCTGCGCGCCTACGAGAACATGTGGGGCGACATATTGGGCCTGGATTCCATCTGCAGCGTCTGCGAGTACCAGGAGCCCATCGTCCTCGCGACCATTGCCGAAAAACTGAAGGCTGAGGTCATCTTCGGCCGCACGGATATCACCATCTGGGGCTATACTGTAATAGACAGCATGAAGGCCATAATTGAGATGCTTCCCGACCAGTTCCAGAAGATCTACGGACGCAGCACTGCTCGCGCCCTGATATTCACCGGCGTTCACTCGGGCAAATCGCCTATGGTGGCGGTGCGGGTCAGCAACCTCAAGCCCGGTGCCGTGGTATTGCAGGGGATAATGCCGTATGATGTTGATCCCATTGCCATTAAAATCGCACAGGTCGAGAATATTCCTCTTTTAACGACACATTTTTCCGTTGACGAGATCACCAGCGCATTGAGCAAAGGGTGAAATCTCTTGGTCTCTGGTATTGTAAGTTATGGGGTCTATATCCCGCGATTTCGCATAAGGCTGGACGAGATTGCCAGGGTTTGGGGGGACGGAGAGGAGATCACAGAGGGCCTGCAGGTCTTCGAGAAATCCGTGCCCGATCTGGACGAGGATGCGGTGACCATCGCAGTGGAGGCGGCAAGAAATGCCTTGCAGCGCGCCGGTGTTGATCCAAAAAGGATAGGTGCTATTTATGTCGGCTCGGAGAGCCATCCTTACGCCGTAAAGCCCAGCGCCACGATCGTGGCCCAGGCCATATGCACATCATCCTCTTTCACGGCTGCGGACTTTGAGTTTGCCTGCAAAGCAGGCACCGCTGCCGTCCAGGCGTGCCTGGGCCTTGTCGGCTCCAATCTAATTGATCTGGGCCTGGCGATCGGCGCGGATGTGAGCCAGGGCGCTCCGGGAGATATGCTGGAATATACGGCCGCAGCCGGCGGAGCCGCGTATCTGATAGGCAGCCGGGATTTGGCGGCGGAGATCGAGGGCACTTATTCATTCACCACGGACACCCCTGATTTCTGGAGGCGGGAGGGCATGCCCTATCCAGAGCACGGGGGAAGATTCACGGGCGAGCCGGCCTACTTCAAGCATGTGGCAGGCGCCGCGCGAGGCCTCATGGAACGCATGGGGACAGCGCCCGAGGACTATGATTATGCCGTCTTTCACCAGCCCAACGGCAAATTTCCTGTACGCGTGGCCAAGATGCTGGGCTTTTCCAAAAAGCAGATCGAGCCGGGATTGATTGTGCCTATGATTGGTAACACGTACTCGGCGTCCTGTCTCATTGGTCTCGCCGCAACTTTGGATATCGCCCGGCCTGGGGAACGCATCTTTGTGACCAGCTTCGGCTCCGGCGCGGGAAGCGACGCCTTCAGCATAAGGGTGTTGGATAAGATTGACGATATCCGATGTGGCGCGCAGAGCGTTCGCGACTATATCGGCGGGGCCGAGTATCTTGATTATGCCATGTATGCCAAGCATAAGGGCAAGCTGAGAATATGAGATCCGTATCCATAATTGGTGTAGGCTGTACCAAGTTCGGAGAGAGATGGGATGTCTCTTTGCGCGACATGATCGCTGAGGCCGGTGTGATGGCAATTGAGGATGCCGAGATCACCGGCGAGCAGATCGACGCCCTCTACGTGGGCAACATGAGCGCCGGCCGATTCATCGAGCAGGAGCACATCGGGGCGCTCATCGCCGACTGCGCCGGCCTCTCGCGGCTGCACATCCCCTCCACGCGCGTGGAGGCGGCCTGCGCCTCCGGGGGCCTGGCGCTACGCCAGGGCGTGCTGGCTGTGGCCAGCGGCTATAGCGATATTGTCATCGCGGCGGGCGTGGAGAAGATGACCGATGTCTCATCCGGCACCGCCGCCGACGCACTGGCCGCGGCAGCGGACAGGGAATGGGAGTGCTTCTTCGGCGCCACCTTCCCCGCGCTCTATGCCATGATGGCCAGGCTGCACATGCGCCGTTATGGGACAACGCACGACCAGATGGCCCAGGTGGCTGTGAAAAATCACCACCATGCCTGCATGAATCCCATAGCTCAGTATCACATGGAGATAACGGTTGATGATGTGCTTAAGTCTCCCCTGGTGGCGGATCCCCTGCATGTCCTGGACTGCTCTCCCATCTCCGATGGAGCGGCGGCAGTGGTGCTTGCCCCTACTGAGAATGCGAGAAGGTTTTCCGAGGAGCCCATAAAGATCGCGGGCAGTGCCCAGGCCAGCGATACGCTCGCCTTGCATGATCGTCGAGATCTGACCACTCTGGATGCCACAGTGCATGCCGGGCGGGCCGCCTTCACCCAGGCCGGAATCGAGCCGCGTCATGTGGATGTGGCCGAGGTGCATGATTGCTTTACAATAGGAGAGATACTGGCCATAGAGGACCTGGGATTTGTGGAGAAGGGCCAGGGCGGCAAGGTCACCGAAGAGGGGTTGACGGCGTTGGGCAGCAGCCTACCCGTCAATACCTCCGGGGGGCTGAAGGCCTGCGGCCATCCCGTGGGCGCTACAGGAATAAAGCAGGCCTACGAGATCGCCTTGCAGCTACGCGGGAAGGCCGGCAAGCGTCAGGTGGATGATGCGGAGGTGGGCCTGGCCCACAATGTGGGCGGCTCGGGCGGAACGGCTCTGGTCCACATATTTACGAGGTGAGGATGACAAACCAAGCGCCCAGATTCTGGAGAAGCATACCGCAAAGATACAATCTTTCCGGGACACACTGCACCAGCTGCAATGAATACTTCTTTCCCCCCAGAAACCTCTGTCCCAACTGCCGTCGCGGGGCGCATTTAGAGGAGTACACCTTCAAGGGTACCGGCACCATTATCACCTATACTACCATCTATAACGCCACAGAGGACTTCGAGAGGCTGACGCCCTATAATTTGGCCATCATTCAACTGGATGAGGGACCCAAGATTACCGGTCAGATTGTCTCCAGCTCGGCTGGAGTGAAGATCGGCATGCGCGTTCGGCCTGTATTTCGCATTCTCGGAAAAGAGGGTGACAGGGGCATAATCTACTACGGCACCAAGTTTGCGCCTCTGCTGGAGCCGAGCTGCTCAGAAGAGAAAACTGGGGATAAGTGAAGATTTCAAGCAGCGGCGAAATCTGCTCTGCCCATTTTTGGGCCGTCGCCTTCTGCGGTGAGAAGGACGGGCCCGGTCTTGATGACATTCTCTCGATCTTTTATCTCGCTGAGCATGCGCGAGAGTCCATTTCTTTCTTCTGCCTGCATAACCAGAAAGAAGCTATACTCTCCAAAGAGACGATAGACGTCCCTTACTTCCGGCCTCTTTTGCAGATGGGCATAAACCGATCTTTCCCGGCCGGAGCTAACCTTGATCATTGTCAATCCGAATACCATTTACCTGATTCCCCCACTGGAAGCAATTAAGAAATCAATTCTAGGATTTATACCTTTTGCTCATTTGTGGATAATCGGGAAGACCGCGCGAAGGATGTAAATATTTTGCAGCCAGATATAGAAAACATGACCCTTGTTTCCCTCTGCTTTGAGGTCCACCAGCCCCTCCGTCTCAAGAAAAATTTCTTCTGGGACAGCTCTCCCCTAAAGGAGGTTGTGCCCAATTTGCGGGAGTTTTATTTCGATGATTCCGAGAATAGGAGGATATTTGAGCGCGTATCCGACAAATGTTATCTGCCTGCCAACGAGGTGATCTTAGAGTGCATTAGAAAGCATGAGGGGGCGGACAGGCCCTTTAAGGTCGCTTACAGCTTCTCCGGCGTCTTCCTAGAGCAGTGCCGCGCCTATCGTCCCGAGGTCTTGGAATCCTTTGTCAATCTGGTGGAGACGGCCAATGTGGAGGTGATGGAGCAGACCTACTATCACTCTCTGGCCAGCCTCTACGAGGACAAGAGCGAGTTCTTCGAGGAGGTCAAGATGCACAGAGAGCTTATCTGGGACATCTTTGGGCTACACCCCACTACCTTCGAGAACACAGAGCTCATTTACAATGACGAGATTGCCGGAATGGTCGAGGGCATGGGATACAAGGCCGTCTTCACCGAGGGTGTGGTGGCCGATCCAAACTACGTTTACCGGCCTCCCAAGACCGGCATCTCTTTGCTGCTGAGAAATTATAAGCTTACAGACGACATCGGCTTTCGCTTCTCCTCGCACAACTGGGAGGAGTATCCCCTCACTGCCGACAAGTATGCCGGCTGGCTCGCCGCCACCCCCGGCCAGTGCATAAACATCTTCTGCGACTATGAGACCTTCGGCGAGCATCAGTGGGTGGACACGGGCATCTTTGAGTTTCTGCGCCACCTGCCCGATGAGATAATGAAGCACGAAAACCTCAGCTTCGCCACGCCCGCCGAGATTGCAAGAGACACCCCCCCAAAAATGGAGCTCTCTGTGCCGAATTATGTCTCCTGGGCGGACCTGGAGAGGGATACGAGCTGCTGGCTGGGTAATGCTCTGCAGCAGGCCTGCTTCATCTACCAGAAGAGGCTGGAGGCACCGGTCAAGGAGAGCAAAGACGAGGATCTCCTTTGGATCTGGAGGACGCTTGGCCTATCTGATCATCTCTATTACATCTTCACCCACGGCGGGGGCCCAGGTGAGGTGCACAGCTACTTCAGCCCCTACGGCATTCCTTATGATGCCTCAGTCACCTACTTCAGCGTTCTGTGTGACCTGCACTACCGTCTTAAGAAGAAGATCCATCTGGCCGATTCGCCCTTCCGCTTTGCCACAGGCGTGGATCAGTTCACTGGAGAGGTCGCCTGGAGCCTGGCCGGCATGCAGAATATTTTAAAGACCGTATCGCTCGACTCATTGCAATATCATAATAGCCGGGGAGATCTGGCCCTCTGGGCCGCGACCAGCCTCGCAGATGCGCCTCTCGCGCAGCAGTTGGCCAAAATAAGGGGCGGCAAGGGGGAAAGACTGCGCAAAAGCCTGCTATCGGCAGTGGATGCCGCCCTCTCGGAGGGAAAATGAACGGATTCGCCCTTCGCCCGCAGAGTTATGTTGAGGGCGCGAGCCGGGAGTGGCTGCTGGCCAACGGCCTGGGCGGCTATGCCTCCTCTACAGCCTTGGGCGCCAACACGCGGGCCTATCACGGGCTGCTGGTCGCTGCTATGTCATCTCCTGCAGATAGGAGACTGCTGCTTTCTTCTCTCGACGAAGATATGAATGGATTTTTGCTCGCGAATCATCAATATCCTGATGTTGTTTATCCGGAGGGCTTTAGATACCTTAGCGAGTTCAATCTAGACCCGCTCCCCCATTTTACATATCAGATCGGCGAAGTCAGAATCGATAAGAAAGTATTTATGATCTTCGGAGAGAATACTACCGTCGTTCGCTACAGTGTGATTGGGGGCTCAGGGCTCATGCGAATTGTACCCTTAGTCAATTGCAGAAACTTCCACATCGCTTCCGATTCCCCAACCATCCATCAAACTTTAGTCCAAGGAGGTGTTCTCCTTAAATCGCATTGCGACTTTTTTCTTCTTTCAGATAAAGCTCGATATGTTAGACAAGATATGAATTACTACAACTTTTTGTACGAAGAGGAGAGGAGACGCGGCCTTTCCTGGAAGGAAAACTTATTTAGCCCCGGATACTTCGAAGTTGATTTGGATAATTATACATCTTTTGAAATAATTGCGTCAACTTGGAGAGCCTCAGCTCTTGATCCGGAGAAATCGCTAGAACAAGAATTGTTATTTGTCAACAACCTTCGCGCACCAGTTCAGAACTTGGCCCAAGCGGCAGATTCCTTCATTGTGAAAAGGGGTTTGGGAAAGAGCATAATTGCAGGCTATCATTGGTTCGGTGATTGGGGAAGAGATGCAATGATCTCAGTGCCTGGTTTGCTTCTAGTAACTGGACGCTTCAATGATGCACGAGCAGTGCTGAAAATATTCGCAGGAGCGATGAAGGATGGAATTTTGCCCAACGACTTAGATGCCGGATCCTACAACACCATTGATGCTTCTCTTTGGTTTATCCAAGCGGTCTTCAGTCTCTTTAAGTACACCAGAGATCTCGAATTCATTCGTCATCTATGGCCTTCAATGAATTGCATAATAGATAGCTACTCAACATGTATACCTGGAGCGTGCATGCATTCTGATTATCTCATAAACACGGAACCCGCTCTGACCTGGATGGATGCTCAGGTGAATGGAGTGCCAGTAACTCCCAGAGCAGGAAAAGCATGCGAAATCAACGCCCTATGGTACAGCTCTCTGAGAATAATGGATATCCTAGCTGGCTATTTGGGCGAAGAGAGGGAAGACAAGATGTCTGAACGCGTGAAGAATAGCTATCAAGAGTTCTGGAATGAGGATAAGGGATGCCTCTACGACGTAATAAACCCAAGAGACAGCTCAATAAGGCCAAACCAGATAATTGCAGCTGCGATCTCCTTTGATCTTCTTTCGCTAGAACAGAAGAAGAGCATAGTCGACGTAGTGACGCGTGAGCTTTTAACTCCATATGGCTTAAGAACGCTATCCTTTGAAGATTCACGGTATATTGGAAAATATGAGGGCAACTGGAACGAGCGATCGCTGGCATATCATCAGGGCACTGTCTGGCCATGGCTCTTAGGTCCTTATATTACAGCTTTTCTCTCGGTTAATCGGTATTCAGAAGAGAGCAGAGTGCAGGCCAAAGAGATCCTAAGTCCACTTATTGCTTTTAACCAAGCAGGCATCAATACAATCCCAGAGATCCTAGACGGAGATGCACCCCATATGCCCAGAGGCTGCATATCCCAAGCTTGGTCGGTTGCCGAAGTTATGCGAGCTTGGTACGAGGATATTATATTGGGGGGAAAAAGCGAATTATTCCCTAATTTGCATTATTGATCAAACTATATTGATTGTCTAATTCATGATAATTACAGTCTCATTTAAATGTATCCCAAAAGCTTCGAGGCGATTATGAACATTGCATGAGACCATGCCAATGGGCAGATAGAGACTTGGAGTTCATTATCAAAGATCTGCTCTGGAATGTAACCATTTACTTTGTCTAAAACCCAATTATAGCATTCTACTGCATGATCTCCATCGCCCTTTAGCGAATAGTAGATTGAAAGCCAGAAGTTCAATAAGGGCCAAGCGCCAGCACCCTTCTTACGATGTATTTCTTCATATATCCATCCATCATACTCGTCGAATTCGTACCTATGCACACCTCCATCGATTACTAGCTTTTTCTCAATCTCTCTTACGCTAAGAATTACCTTTGGATCGTCTGCTTTATAGATACCAAAAGGATAGACCAAGCCAAGCAATGAGGCATCGATACGTTCATCTTTCAACTTACCATAGGATCTTACGAAATATCCATTCACAACATGTTTCTCAAGTTGTTCTCTCATTTGCCTTGATACTTTCTGCCATTTATTATTCACAATCAAGGCATTTGCGCATTCCAGTCCTCTTATGCACGCCGCTAAGGAATATGTGAAGTTATCTTCCAAATCCGGAAAGGTTAGCCTCTCTTCCCACAGATCAGTGGTGACGATATCAAAATGATCAATTTCCCATCTCGTACATAGGCCGTCTGCTGCTTTAGTAATCAAATCTTTGAATATTAGAGAGCTTTTCAGGTCGTCCTGATAGTGATGCCAGATGGCAAAAAGGACGGTCGCTGTCTGATCTGGTTGAAACCTCCTCGAAGCCTTTAGCCCATTTACGTAGTATTTCTCAAAAAATAATCCTGTCTGGCTGAATCCTTCTGCTCGTTCGAGACACCACTTAAAGAACGCCTCTTGAATGTCGCATATGCCCATCAAATCTGCTGCGATACACACGTAAGAAGCATCTCGCGGCCAGACGTAGAAGTAACAACCCGCGGTGGCTGGATAATAGTTTTTTATCGCGTTAGCCGCAACAATGGCTCCGTTTTCGAGGCAGCAATCCATTAGCACTTTCATGGACAATTCAACCGTTCTTTCGATACTCGACATGTCGTCTCCAAAATCAATTTGGATTTATTGGCGTTACAGCCAAGCATATTTTCTTTTCGTCAAAATTTGATTCATTTGGGTCCCATGGTATCCAGATCGAACTATCTGCATTTAAATCATTTTTTTTAGACTTTTCAAAAGATATTCGTGCTCGGATTTCTAATTCGAGTGGTTTGGCATTTTCTTTTTCAGAAGATGCGATAAAAGTAAGTCCTAATGCGCCCTCCAATCTATTTCCTAAGTTCAAGTGCGCTCTTCTACTAATACGCCACTCAACGCCATCTATTTGCTTCAATTCTTTTCCCTCTCCCTCATATGTTGCAATTTTCTTCGAAATCCAAGGATATGCACTGGATGAGGGAGCTGCGTCTTTCTCGAACCGAGCAATCGCATCTGTTACCCCTGAACTTATTTCCTTCACCATAGGTATTTTTGCGTATTCTCCGAACGACTGTACGGCCGTCCCAGTAAGCCTCATCCAGCTATCTCCTAAGAAATCCCTTACTCTTCTTTGAATCATAAAAGGTGGTTTAATGGTTCCTGCAATATCCCTGACGGAATAGTTAGTATCTTGCGTGTGAAAAAAAACTTGAACTAGAATCGCCTCGTTCCCGCTTTTTTTCAGATTTGTCCAACCTCCGCTGCGTCGGTGATATGGCTCTGTCGAAACTGTTTTCCCTTCATGTTTGCAGCTTGCACGCTCAGAAATTGTCCTTGTAAATCCTAAAGTCCACCAGTATTCATAAACATAAAAGTCATATTTTTCTTTTCCATTTTCAATAATAGGCAAGTTGCTCAATTTGGGATTAGTTTCACCTACTATATCTAAATAACCACATTTTAAATCACCCAGATGAGATTTGCCTACATACCGCCCAGCTATCTCCCCGAATTCTCTTCTTATCGGCATTATGGATCCCGAATTGTATTAGGTACTTTTATGTTTAGGATCGTAATCTATATAAAAGTTTCTGGGTATTGATTCAAATTCTTTAAAATAATTAATTTGAATATGCCATAGTTTTAGATATAGATATATAATTCAATACATTTTTTATCCCAGTATTATCTTAATTTTAAAATAGCCATTTCATGGCAATCTAAAGGTATTCTGACAGCATGTCGATCACCAATTAAATTCACAACGTAGCTTTTCTCCGGTCCTAATAGATTTACCATTTCTTTCTGTGCTGGTGATAAGTTATAATCAACAGTTACAAGCTCAATCCTTGGCTTTGAATCTAAATTCATTGCAATGAGGATCTCTGTGTCATCCAAGATTCTAGAATACGCAAGAGTGCATTTACCATCAATAGGATAACCAAAATCCACGCCATTACCAGAAATCGCCCTAAAGTATTGCCTCCCATATCGCAATGCCGGTTCCTGCTTTCTTATCTTTGCTATGTGGCTAATTTCTTGGTAGATTGGGTTTTTAGGATTAAAGAAATGATGGCCGGTTGTATTAAAAGCCCCCCATTTTCCACCAAACATACACTCTCTCTTATATTTATCCGGATAAAGATTGTCTTTTCCTCCTCCATCAAATCCCTGCTCAGTTCCATAGTAGATCCGAGGAATTCCTTTACTAGTTAGCAGATACCCAATTGCTAGAATGACCTGTTTATAAAATCGATTATTATAGAGAAACCTACCGATCATTGAACTATCTTTTACATTATGATCATCAGCAAAGGTCACAAAATGATGGCCAATCCACTCAATATCATGCCAAGTCTTGTTGAGATGTTCGTATCTTTCTATCAACTCCTTGGGATTAATGTATCCTTTAATAACCCACTCTAAAGTCTCTCGTAATGGATAATCGAGGACGGCATTAATAGACTGAAAATCCTTGCGGATGCAGGATGATGAACCTTTGCACCTTAAATATCGCTCAATAAGCTCATCGCCCCCATAAATCTCCCCGCATATTAAGAAATTCTTCTTGCCGATGCTGTAAGCATATTCCCTTATTGCTGACGAGATCCTTGCGATGCTCGGTTCTTCTATATGTTTTGCTGCATCTATACAATAGCCATCGACGTCTGAAACTGCAATCCAATATCTATAGACATCTATAAGAGCTTTCACAACTTCGGGATTTGAGGTATCGAGCTTCTTCATAGAAATGAAATCGCTCACCATGTTTTCAGGATACGAAGTCCAATCTCGAATCTCTCCGTTTCTCATATACCATTCCGGATTTTGAAATTCAAGAGGCCATATTGCATCGTCGGGCCATTGAATACCGCGTGTTGGGTCCGCCAATCGCCAAGATCCAAATGGATATTTTTTGCCTTCGATATAGAATGGATATCCGTCTGGATATGTCCAATTGTCTCCTGTATAGCCTAAGACGATATCAAGAATTATATACATGCTCCTTTCATGCGCTTCTCTAACAAGGCATTGAAAATCTTTAAGCGTTCCGAATCTAGGATCAACATCTAGGAAATTTTGCACAGCATAACCATGAAATGTATCCATCTCTTTGCGGTTTTTAAATATTGGAGTTACCCATAAGGCAGTGCATCCGAGGCCACTAATATAATCAAGTCTGTTTCTAATTCCTATTAAATTTCCACCCTGCCATTTATCACCATCTGTGTCACATCTCAATCTTGGAACTAAGGCAGGATCGTAAGGCGGTATATCTGGTCCTGTGCTATTGAATCTGTCTATAAGCAAATGATATATAAACTGGTCTCTCCAATCATTAGGCGAAGGGAATACTCTGCAAAATGGCTTAAAGTTTAATGTTTTAAGACTCTTCGGTTTAATGGACATTATTATCCACCCTCTATGGTCCCTGTACCTAAAGAGAAATCAGGATATATAAAAAATCATTTCATAGGTTTGCAGGCCTAAAAGAATTTTTTCCAACTGGAGAGGATGCTTGCCCATCTCCATGCCTGACTGGAGGACAGAGCAGAAAAAAGAAAAGGAGCGCCTGGAAAAGCTGACGGCTCCCCTTCAGGAACTGGCCGGGGCCGCTGACTCGTTCCTGGTGAAAAGAGGACAGGGCATGAGCCTCATCGCCGGATACCACTGGTTTGATGATTGGGGGAGGGACGCCATGATCTCCCTGCCCGGCCTCTTGCTCTGCACTGGGCGCTTTGAGGAGGCCGGGAAGGTCCTGAAATCCTTTTTCGAAAGACCGGGAGTTTGTCGGGCAGCTCTGGCAAAGGCTGCTGGAGGTATTTCGTCGCTATTCCAGGCCGGGAGAGGACTTTGGCGGGGCCGAGGATGGTCTGATCGTATCCGGCCCCGCGCTCACCTGGATGGACGCGCGCCTGGGTGGCCGGCCGGTGTCGCCGCGGGCGGGAAAATGCTGCGAGATAAATGCGCTCTGGTTCTGCGCCTTGAGAGATATGCAAAAGTTGGGCGAGGCAATAGGCAAGTCCCAGGGTCCTGGGTTCGCAGAGCTGGCCGAAAGGCCAGGAACGGCTACCAGAGGTTTTGGAACAGTGAGACCGGCTGCCTTTATGATGTAATTGATCATGAGGACGCCTCCATCCGGCCAAATCAGATCATCGCCGCAGGAATTCCCGATCTGCTGCCCCGGATTAAGAGAGAGGGCATTCTTGATGTTGTAACAAAGGAATTGCTCACGCCTTCTGGCCTCCGAACGCTCTCGCCTCGCGATATGCGCTATGCGGGCAGGTACGAGGACGATGCTCGCCGCCGGGATGGGGCCTACCACCAGGGCACCGTCTGGCCCTGGCTCATGGGGCCGTACATTGATGCTCTGCTCTCTGTGAACGGCAGGTCCGAGTCGGTCCTGGGAGAGGCCAGAGAGCTTCTCCGGCCCTTGATAACCATGCAGGTCGGCGGGGATTAACACTCTACCCGAGGTCTTTGACGGCGACTGCCCCCAGCGGCCGGGCGGCTGCATCTCTCAGGCCTGGTCGGTGGCGGAGGTGCTCCGAGCCTGGGACAATGTGCAATAGTAGTAACATCTAAATATTATTCGTTGTGTTAATGTCGAAATTTAAAAAAAAGCAAATCGCAAAAAAATACAAAGGAGATCGTACAGTTCAAGCTTGCTTACGGGATTGGATCAAGTTATTCACAGTATCCTCATGATACTTGATCTCATATTCTTGTTCCGCCAATTTTTTTGTCACGAATTCCAGCAATTTTCCTGGAGTTACCGGCTTTTCTAAATATGCGTTTGCCCCTAGATTTAGGGATTCAATGGCATTTTCTCTAGTGGAATAACCTGTAATGATTATCTTTTTCATCTCCGGGTTAAGCTCGCGAAATTCAGAGAGAAGAGCTGTTCCATCCATATCAGGAAGGCTGATGTCAATCAATGCCAGATTAAAATATTTGCAGCGTACCTTTTCGATGGCTTCACTTCCAGATTCTGCTGTATCTGTTAAGTAACCCTTCATCTCCAAGAGAAGCTTGAAGCTATTAAGCATGACTCTATCGTCGTCGATAATCAATATGCTCTTCTTGTCCGTATGAACTCACCTCAACATTGGGCTCTCAAATCAACAAAAAATATAAGCCTCGGACGGGATTCGAACCCGCGACCTCGTCCTTACCAAGGACGCGCTATACCGGGCTAAGCTATCGAGGCGCTAAGAGCCCCTTGTGCTGCTCACCCTTCAAGAACCTTTCGGTTGGCTGTGTTTTCTCGCCTCATCATAAACGTCTTCCGTCCTCTTGGCGATGCGATCCCAGCTGAACTCTGCATCGATCCGGCTGCATCCTGCCCGGGCCAGCTTCATCATCTCCTCAGGATCGGCCAGCAAACGGTTTATACACCAGGCGATGGACTCCGGCTGGACGTAGGCCAGGAGGCCGTCCTCGAAGTTCTTGATTATGCTCACAGCCTCCGTTGCCACCACTGGTTTGCAGGCATCCCAGGCCTCCAGGACCACCACGCCGAAAGGCTCGTTTCTGCTGGGAACGCACATGAGATCGCAGGCATTGACCAGCTCCTCTTTCTCGGCGCTGGAGGTGTATCCCAGGAACCGGCAGGCATCCGCTACTCCAAGCTCGCGGGCTCTCCTCTCGCAGTCCTGCCTCATGCTCCCTTCTCCCATGAAGATAAAACGTGCATCGGATCTTTTTCTCAAGATATGAGGCACAGCCTCTACCAGGAGGTCCGGTCCCTTCTGAATGCTCATCCTGCCGCAGAAGAGCACCAGAGGTGCCATGGGGTGAATGCCGTACTTCTCCTTGACCCGGCCGGCGTCCAAGCCCCGCCTCATCTTTCCCACAATGATTCCGTTTGGTATAATCCTGATCTTGTCTTCAGGCAGGCTGTATATCCATATCAGCTCATCTTGCATGCGCCTGGTGGTTACAATCACCCTGGCGGCCTCATAACAGCCCAGCCACTCTCGATGAGAGATCTCCTGAGATATGCCGTAACCGAAGTTGTTTCCATTCCTGCCCCATTCAGTGCTGTGCATGGTGAGAAGAAAGGGCAGGCTGTACTCCTGCTTGATGCGGGTTAAAGCCAGCACCGGATGCCAATCATGACCATGCACTATATCGAATTTGCCGAAGAGCTTTTGCACCGCACCGAAGCGATCGTAAAGTGATTCACACATCCGGTTCATCTGAGCCAGGACATCGCCAAAGCTGTCTACATCGGCCCTCTGATAATGGACGCCGTTGATTTTATCGTAGGACTCAAAATCGCCTCTGCGCGTAAAGATATGTACTTCATGGCCCCTTCTGGCCAGCGCTTCCGAGATCTCTGAGACGTGGGGGGCTACCCCGCCGACCTTTATTGAGTATAAGCTCTCCCAGGAGAGCATTCCAATTCGCATCTCTTCACCGGTATTGTCTTGCCTTGTCGCGATGGTTAATGATCCTTTATCGGTACTATATGCTTTATGAAATACATTGAATAAGCAAATTGTGATTCTTTGCATCCAGATAATTGATTAACTTTTCGGCGCTCTTAGATAGCTCTTAGCCTATGCATTCATTATAAATCGCCAGGGTTCTCTCGGCTGCTTTCTGCCAGGTGAACTCTTCAAGCACCCTGGCCCTGGCGTTCTTTCCCCAGGATTTCAGCCGGTCCAGGTCCTCCAGGGCAAGATTAATGCCCCAGGCGATATCCCTGGGATCGCGAGCATTAACATGAACGCCCGTAGGGCGCATTGTGGCCGGGTTTTTCACGATCTCCGCCAGACCGGAGGTGCCGGCTGCGCCTACCACTGCCGCCTTGCCCATGGCCGCTGCCTCGAGAGCCACAATGCCAAAGGGCTCATAAATGCTGGGAAATACGCACAAATCCGCCAGGGCGTAAGTGTGCATCTTCTCCTCGGCATCCAGAAAGTCTGTGACAAGCGTTACGTAGCTTTTGCCCTGCCTCTGCACTTCCTCTGCTGCCCAGGCCTCAAGGCTGCCCCTGCCTACCACAAGAAGCTTCACTTTAGCATGAACAGCCAGGACCTGTGGCATTGCGGAAAAGAGCTCTTTGACGCCTTTAACAGGTTCCAGCCGGCCTACGAAGAGGATTATGATATCATCCTCGGCAAAGCCATACCTCTCTCGCTGGGAGGCCAGAATTGTGGGATCGGCCCGATCGGGATCGAAGAAATCGGCATTCACGCCATGATAGCAGACGGAAACCTTCTCAACGGGTGCGCCAAGGACTACCAGCTCTCGCTTCATGGCCTCGGAGACGGTGATTATCCTATCGGCTATTTCCGCTCCTTTCTTTTCCAAAGCTATGAGTTGAGCATTGGGATTTTCCGCCCTTCCCCCCTCCAGGCCGTGTACGTGGTAGATCATGGGAACGCCCTCTCTTTTGACGGCCATGGCTCCCAGGAGGCCAAGCCAGTCGTGGGCCACACAGAGATGGAACGGCCCATTCTCCATGATGCTTGCCGCAGAGAGCTGATTTAGGCTTAAAAGGTCCTGCAGGAAGCAAAGACCTTTCCCCCAGGAAAGGGTCTGAGCGGATAGGAATATCTCCAGGCCGTCCCGGATGGGAAGAGGATACATTCGGAATACTTCCACCCCGTTCATATCCTGGTATCTCTTCAGCTTGCCGTCTCCCAATGTAAAGACCGAGATATTCTCTCCCAGGGAAACCAATTCTCTGGATATTTCATCCACGTACACACCAAGGCCGCCGAAGATCCTGGGCGGAAACTCGAGGCTTATGTAGGCAATTCTCATTGTTTCTCCACATCCAGTCGATAAGACTAAGCTACCAGGTTCTTATAATACTCCAGTACCGGCTCCTTCCAGCTAAACTGCCTGGCTAAAGAGAAGGACTCTTCGCAGAGCAGCCGGTATTTGACCTCGTCATCAAGATAGGTCCAGGTGAAGTAGTCCAGGGCCAGGGCGTAATCCAGGACGGTCTCCTGGGGCTGAGCCTCGATGTTGTCCACAACCACCACGCCCCCCAGGCCCGGCACGCGACGTTTGATCTTCTTTAAAGCATCGCTGTATCCTGCCGCCCGGCTGACGATGCTGGGTGTGCCTTCCCTGCCCGCTTCCAGGGCGGTGAGAAGGAAGGGCTCATATTGGGAGGGAAATATCCCGGCAACGCAGCCGGCCATGATCTCATCAACCTGCATGCCCAGGCCGCCGTCGTCGGGTCCCACCCATTGAGGATAGAGCAGTGCCGCCACCATTCGTTTGCCCGAGATCAGCTCCGACTCATCCAGGCCCCGATCCTTGATCATATTCTCCAGGCGGATCTCCTCGCCCACCAGGACCTCCGGCGTGAGATTGATGGGAAATCCCTCCGGCAGCTTCTCCTTGTCTTTGGGACCGTGAGCGGCAATGAGGAAGCATACCACCCTTGTCTCCTCGGCATGACGCTGACCGGTTAGTCTGTGCTTGAGCAGGTGATCCTGAAGCATCAGGGCATCAAGGAGCTGAAGATATCCCTTATTCTCGATCTCTATGCGGGATATGGTGAAGACCGGAATTATGTTCTCCCGTTTTACACACTTGCCGTCGCAGTATTTGTAGAGGTTGTCGGCCAGAAACTGCTGGATCTTGGCCCGGCAGCGCTCCTTTTTATCCCAGTCGATCTCTTGCGTCTCTACATCAATTCCATTCCTGATGACAATGCCTTTCAAGCGGTAAAAGAGCATGGCCTCTTTCATGGTCGAATCGCCCACGAATGTAACGGCATCGGCATAGCGGGCCAGAGCCTCCAATGTGGCAAAGCCAAAGGGCGTTCCCGGCTCCATGTTTGACTCGCCTTGGGCTACCTTTTGCAGAGACTTATAGCCCGCCGTGCGACCGGGAACCGTGGCGTGCAGGGTGCAGACAGATCTTACGGGAGCGCCCAGCTTCTTCAGCCTGGCTGCCGCATAGAAGACTCCAAACTCATGGCAGTGCATGGAGACTCTCACTTTGGGCATTACCGACTTGGCAAACTCGGAGACTGCCCTGTCGGTGTACTTTTGCGCCATCTCTTCCGGGGCTTTTGCCAGGCCTCGGACAAGCTCGGATACGGCATAGGAGAGGTTGAGGTAGTGGTTGTACTCCGAGCCATAGTGCGCTCTCTCGAAGTTCATGGAATCGAGGCCCACCAGATCAAAGGCCTCCGTCTTGATGGCGTTGTTTCGGGTCATCTCCTGATTATTCCAGTGCACCATGTGAGACTGATAATAATTGGTATTGAAGAGCGCATAGCCGATGGGAACGCCCTCCACCATTCTTTGCCCGGTGACAGTCTCAATGCCGGAAGCATTCAGTGCCGCAAGAACGGACAGCAGCTCTTGTCCCATCTCCAGCTTCTCCAGTCCCGTGAGATCTGTGACCCGGTTTCTGCCTGTATTCCAGTCTGAGCCGGAGGTGGGATAGTTGGGACCCGCCACCAGGATGTGCAGGCCGCTTTCCACCCCTCCTCGCGCCTCCAGCCGGGCCAGCGTTACCGCCTCGGCATCCACCACATTCCAGATGCCGCCCATCTTATTCGAGACGGGACCAGCTTCCTCCGCAGCCAGGACGATCCATCTTTCGATCATTTCATGCACCCTCAGGTTTCATGCTATCTGCGTTTCATGGCCCATTCAGGGATAGGGCGAGAGCGAGGACACGGAGATTCCCTCATCGGATATGTCCAGGACCCTGATGCTATTGGCGATCTTAGAGCCGCGCATCTTCATGATGTAAATTGATCGGATGAGAGTGTTGCCGATGCGCTCACGGCTGAGCATGGTGGCCGAGTCTGCTCCGTACTCCAGGAACTGGTTGGTGCCGAAAGCCGTGCCGATGGTGACCACGGATGTGACGTCGCCGGCACGAATGGTGCCGAAGAGGTCGTCGGTCAGGGAGCGGATCTTAAAGGGAGCCTCTACGGCCATGAAGAAGGCAGTCAGGTCGTCTATGAAGAGCCGGGCGGGCCTGGCCTCCTCCAGCTTTCTCTCCACAAGCTTACGGAAGTTTATGAGAAAATCCACCGGATCGACATCGATGCTCTTTTGCAGGCGCAAAACGGGGTCGGTGACATCAACGATGGTGAGTTTTCCCTCCTTCTCCAGGTTGGAGAAGTCCCAGCCGAAGGAGGACATCATCTCTCGCTTCAGGTATTCTGCGCTCTCCGACGGGGTGATGATCATTCCCTTTTCGCCCATCTTGATGCCGTAATTTATGAACTGGCCGGCAAAGACGGTCTTGCCCGTACCGGAAGATCCGGTGATGGTGTTGACTGTTCCTTTGTGAAAACCGCCATCGACCAGTTCATCAAATCCAGGTACGCCCGACTTGGACCTGGGGAATTTGCTGCTTTGTACTGCCACAACCAACCGCTCCCTCACTCTTATGCGCCGTGATTTGAAGCGCCAGATGCCTGTTATTTCGCGACTAAGGTAATTAGGTCTTTCGGTGAGGGGAGGAAAATGTGTCGTCCTGCCCCCCGGATCCGCATCACGCCCGCATCTCCTGCGCCCCGACATCAAGAAAACATTTCTCCATCCGCAATAATTATTAACATATATCACTATTTAGCCAAGCTAGCAGTGAGGGGGAAAAAGGTATTGCAGTCAGATCTACGTGAGTCTAGTGAGTTTTCCGAATATGAAGACGGTTTCGGCAAGCCCAAAATCCTGGTCGTCGGCTGCGGTGGAGCAGGCAATAACACCGTGAGCCGGCTGGCCAGGATGGGCCTTGCAGGAGCAAAGACCGTGGCCGTCAACACGGACGGCCAGCACCTGAAAACGGCCCAGGCGGATGAGAAAATCCTGATCGGGCAAAAGCTCACCCGGGGCATGGGCGCGGGCGGCGACCCCGTTGTGGGCAAAAAGGCGGCGGAGCTGGCCGCGGCAGAGCTGGAGAGCATGCTGCGGGGAGCCGACCTGGTCTTCGTGATCGCGGGCCTGGGCGGAGGCACGGGCACTGGTTCGGCCCCGGTCGTGGCGCGCCTGGCCAAAGAGCGGGGCGCAATTGTCGTGGCCATGGTGACCACGCCCTTTCACCTGGAGAGGGCGCGCATCTTTGTGGCGGAGGAGGGGCTGGAAGCGCTGCGGGGCTTCACCGACACTGCAATCGTCATGGATAACAACCGCCTTTTGGAATGCGCGCCCCATCTGCCCTTCGAGCACGCCTTTTCCGTGGTCGACCAGATCATCGCCGATATCGTGCAGGGCATCTGCGAGACCCTGACAAGTCCCTCCCTCATCAATCTGGACTATGCCGATGTTCGCACCATCATGAGCTCCGGTGGGGCCTCCTTCATGTTTGTGGGCGAGGGTAAGATGAAAAGCAGCCCTGAGAAGATCGTGCGCACGGCCTTGAGAAACCCGCTGCTCGATGTGGACTATCGCGGAGCCGGGGCCTGCCTTCTGCATATGACCGGCGGGCCGGATATGACCATGAAAGAGGCAGCCGCCATAGCCGGGGCCCTTACCCAGGAGCTCGACCCCAGGGCTAATGTCATCTGGGGAGCGAGAATTCGGCCCGAATTTACCGGAAGGGTGAGATTGATGGCCATAATCACAGGCGTCAAATCAGCCCAGGTTCTGGCGCCAACAGAGTCCCGGCGATTTAGGCCGCAGAGAGAAAAGATGATAGATGTGATAAAATGAGCGAGATGATGTTGCAGATCCTGGCCCTGCTGCTATCAATAGTCCTGGCAGTGGGCACCATCTTCAGCATACGCCTCTACCTGGAAATCTGAAAGGCAAAGGGCCTTTTAGCCCTGCCCCTTTGGTGTCACCCTCTGAAACTTCCAGAGCCGATCCAGCTTGGCTGTGGCATCCACTCCCACCTTGGTGGTGATGCCCTCTCTACTTCGCGGATCAAGGGTGCTGCCCCGCACATTGGGATGGATGACGAGATCCTCGTCGGCACGCATGCGCGTGGCAACGGCATACTCCAGGTCATGAGGATCGTAGATGTCTATATCCGTGTCCACGATCAGCACATGCTTTAGCGAGCCGTGCGCCTGGAAAGCGGCCTCGATGGCTCGCCTGGCATCCTCTTCCGTCTCCTTTTCTATCTGCACAACTGCATGGAAGTAGTTGCATCCGCCATCCGTCAGGATGACGTTCTTGACCTTTGCAACCTTCGAGGCTGCTTTGTAAATCAGCGGCTCGTAGGGCACCCCCATGAGCATCTTATGCTCCCCGCCCCCAGGCAAGAGACCATGGTAGATGGGATCCTCGCAGGTCATCATCCTGGTGAGCCGGATG
Organism: Methanothrix sp.; assembly: GCA_026394565.1. GTDB lineage: Archaea > Halobacteriota > Methanosarcinia > Methanotrichales > Methanotrichaceae > Methanothrix. Next base: position 10,912 of record JAPKYA010000002.1, on the reverse strand, counting down.
ACGGGCTCCTGCCGGACGAGATCGCAGGTGCCGGTGATGTCCACAAAGGGACCCTCATGGGCCCGCTCGCCGGTGATATAGCCCTCCAGCACAGTCTCCGCATGGGGCGCGAAAACGCCGTTATCCAGACGCACCAGCTCCACGGCTGAGTCTCGCAGAGCGGCTGCATAGGAAAACTCCTTCTCCGGGGGAACGCGCGTGGAAGCGGCCATGAGCAGCAGCGGGTCCACGCCGATGGCAATGGCCACAGGCACTTCTTCTCCTTTGGCCATAGCCGCCTGGTAGAACTGATGAGTATGCCGACCTGGAACGAGACGCACCGCCAGCCGGTCTTTTCCCAGGACCATGAGCCTGTGCACGCAGGCATTGATTTTTCCCTCAAACCGGCTTACCACCACGGCGGAGGTAATGTAAGGTCCGCCGTCGCCCTTAAAATGGGTGAGGACGGGCAGGCGAGTGAGATCGGGCTTGGAGACGCACTCCATAAAGGGCGAGGAGTCCACCTCGCGAACTGGACCCTCGTAGCCGATGCCTGCAAGATGAGAGACCATATCTTTGCCAGAAATTCCCAGAGCCCTGGCCAGTAGACTGCGCGACCCCAGAATGTTCAGGCAGCACTTATGGCCATCCACATTATCAAATAATATGGGGCCTTTTCCCCAGGCGCATTCCGTTACCTCAAGCAGGGGAGATACGGGCTCATGCACCTCTTTTAGCAGTCCGTCCTTTTGCAGATCACCCAGGAATCCCCTAAAGCTCATGTTATGCTTATTAACGTTTGTCTTAAAGCTCTTTTCCATTCATTAATTGCATAAAGCTCATACCAGGAGCACGGCGATCAGACCGGATAGAAAGACGCCGTCAAAGGTTCCGGCTCCTCCGATGCTGGCCACTGGTGCCCCAAGATCCCGGATCTTGTTCAGGTTCAGGATATCTGCGCCAATGAGCGCCCCCAAAGTTCCGCCCACATAGGCGATGAGAAAGATGAGATCATGCGGGGCTCCCCCGACATAGACGAGCAGGATCGCCGCTAATGCCGCACTGAGGGGCGGGAGAAGAGCAGGAGTGACGATTCCCAGACCCTTCACAGGCCTGGCTACACGATTGGTCAAAACGGCCACGAAAGCGATGCCGACAAGGGCATAATTCAGAGACTCGGGGAACCGGTGAATCAGCGCTATGGAGATCAGAGATGGTATCACCGCTCCGCCTACGTTGACGGCCAGCAGGGTATGGCAGCTCACGACATCCACCACAGGCACCCGGTAAGCGATGCCGAAGGCCCGAACGTACCGCTCCCGCACCAGGGGAACGCTGCACCGCAAATTGGTCACAGGTATATTGATGCTGCTGCCCAGGAGGGAGGCGAGCAGGACAAAGAGCGCCTGGCTCCAGGAAAAACCTATCTTGGTAAAAGCCGTCCTGGCAAGGTCCAGAAATAGAAAGCCCACAACGGCAAAGAGCAAGAATGCAAATAGGAGCATAAGGAGCATGCCCACCGGACTATAAACCAAACGATTTCCCATGAATACTCCTGTGTCTCCTCCGTGTATAAGTTTTTTTGACTCCGGCAAAAGAGATTTGTAATGGAATGCCCTGGTGTAACACATGAAAGAGAAGTGGCTCATGGCCGAAGGGTCGTGGCAGGAAATCAAGCCCAGGATCACCACGGCTCTCGAGTCGGGCTTCGATTGCGTGCTGGTGGATAGGGAGAACATCGAGCGGGTGAGGGAGCTGGGCAAGATCAATGTGGCCTGCTTTGGGGTAGAGAGGGGGACGGAGGATATTTTAGTGGTGGGCAAGGGCGGCGAAGGCGATGGGACGACGGCTCTGCCCAAAGATCCGAGCAGCTCCATGGACGGGGCTCTTGCCAAGACCGTTTCCGGGACAAGGGCTGCCTATGTGGTCATTGCCAACAAGAAGTACGAAGAGTTCGCCGTAGTTATGGGCAGGATGGTAGACTATCTTCTCGTCATAGGCACGGACTGGAAGGTCATTCCTCTGGAGAACATGATTGCCGGACTGCAGGGCGCGACTGTCAAGATCATCAGCGGCGTCAAGACGGCAGAGGAAGCGCGCCTGGCATTGGCCACTCTGGAAAAGGGAGCTGATGGGGTGCTGCTGGATAGCTGTGATCCTTCTGAGATCAAGAGGGTCATGGACGCAGTCGAGCAGTCCGAGAAGGGCCGCATCGAGCTTATTTCCGCTGCGATCACCGCAGTCAAAGCCGTGGGCATGGGCGACCGAGTCTGCGTGGACACGGCCAGCATGATGTCTTTTGGAGAGGGTATGCTCATAGGCTCCCAGGCCAAAGGATTCTTCCTGGTTCACAGCGAGTCCGAGGACAGCCCCTATGTGGCAGCGCGGCCTTTCCGGGTGAATGCCGGCGCCGTGCACGCTTACATCCGGGTGGGAGAGAAGACGCGCTACCTCTCCGAGCTTAAATCGGGTGATGAGGTTACCATCGTCAGCAAAGAGGGCCTGGCCAGAACGGCCATAGTCGGCCGCGCCAAGATCGAAAAGAGGCCCATGATCCTCATCGAGGCGGAGGCCAATGGCCAGAGGATAAGCACTCTGCTGCAAAATGCCGAGACCATAAAGCTGGTCGGCTCAGACGGCACACCCAGGCCGGTGACCGATCTCAAAGCCGGAGAAGAGGTGCTGGTGCATCTGGAAAAGAGCGCCCGCCACTTCGGCATGAAGATTGAGGAGAGCATAGTGGAGCAATGAAACCGTGAATCACAAGTCGCGCATAGTAGCCGTCCTGGGAAAGGATGCAGAAAAAGAGGTCTCGGCCACAGGCGAAGCCGATATGATCGAGCTGCGACTGGACCTGCTCGCCGGTGGCGATCCCCTTCAAATCATAAAGGCAGTGCGAAAGGCCACAGCCAAGCCGATCATCGCCACGGCTCGCCTCAAGACGGAAGGGGGAATGTTCCAGGGCAGCGAAAGAGAGCGGATCGATCTGCTCATCAAGGCCGCATGCTATGCCGACTACGTGGACGTGGAACTTCTAGCTGATCAAAGAGACGATGCCATTGCCGGAATAAAAAGACCGGTGATTGTATCCTACCACGATTTTCAGGGCATGCCTGAGGAAATGCAATTGAACGGCATCTACCAGGAGATGAAGAAGACAAAAGCTGCCATTGCCAAAATCGCCGTGACGCCTAAAACACTCAGGGATAATTTGAGGATCCTGCAGTTTTTGTTGGATGCAGATATGCCGCTATGCATGATCGCCATGGGCCGAATGGGCAGGCATCTACGCGCCGTAGCTCCCATCTACGGCTCGGCCCTAACCTACGGCTTTGTCACACAGAGCACGGCTCCCGGACAGATGAGTCTAACAGAGCTATGCCTGGCCAGAAAGCTGCTGGATGGCGGTACAGCCTAACTAATGAGATTTTTTAATCAGTTGAATAATTTTACATAAGATTTAACTACCTTACGACTAATCAGTAACTATGCAGGTGACTGTGGATGTAGGTGGCAGGCCCGGTCTGGATTGCAGAGGTTTTTGCAGCTTCTGTTATTTTAAAGGCGTTGAAAGAGTAGAACCGTCCGGATGCAGGCGATGCAAACCCTATAAAAAAGGCTGCGATTACTGCTCAAGAGAGGTAATAGAGATCGAACCGGGCTATAAGCCCCTGCAACAACTGATCTTCGAGGTGTCCCAAAAAAGCATCTCTTCTGCGCCGGAGATGATCACCATCAAGGGAAACGGCGATATAAGCTGCTACCCACATCTTCTCAATCTGGTGAGGACGGTAAGCGACGGTAGGGTGCCGGTTTTTTTAGATTACACCAGCGGAAAAGGATTTGCAGAAGGAGGTGAAGCAGATCTCCTGATCGATGCTGGCGTAGAGAGAATCAGCTTCTCAATCTTCTCCACCAACCCAAATCTTCGCCGCAAGTACGTAAATGATAAACATCCGGAGAATGTGCTCAGCAATTTTAAGACCTTCTGCGAGAGATCCGAACTTTACGCCATGATCGTCCTCATTCCCGGAGTAAACGACGGCCTGGAGCTGGAGAAGACCTGCCGGGATCTGCAGGAGATGGGGGCTAAGGGCCTTATGCTCATGTCGTTTGCCAATACTCGAGAGCAGGGCCTCATCTTCGGCAATGATCCGGTAATGCCGGATGTAACACCCTACAGCGTGCTGGATATTCGCCGCATCGCGACGGAGATCGGCGAGAATTATGACATAAGGGTTATCGGCACACCGCTCTGGGATCCCCTCACGGGAGCGCCATTTGCCCTGGCCCATCATAAAGAAGTGCTGACGAGGCTTCCCGTCATTGAGAAGAGCGCGACCATTATTACCAGTTCCGTTGCCTATCCCCTTTTATCATCGATATTCCAAGAACTGGGAGACGAGGTAAATGTGGTGGCCGCAGAAAAAGAGATCGGCAATCTGATCACCCAGGAGGACTTTGAGAAGCTTGCACTAAAAAATGTTAAAGAAAGAGTGATTATCCCCGGCATGGTGCTGGCTCATGATAGAGATATTCGCAAAGCCTTGCAGCGGGACGGCAAGAGAAGATTGGTCTTTCGAGGCCCAGATGAGCTCACGGTTGTACCGGAAAGAAGCATTTACACTACGCGAGAAGAGGTGCTGGAAAAGGAGATAGAAGCCTTCACGGGCTTAATCATGCAGATCAACGACCTCGGGTCCGATATCCCTGAGTTTTATGCAGGCAAAAGCCGGGCACAGGAAGGCTGCGTATCCCGAGAGCATATTCATTCTCATTCTTCCGGCAGGGACGCATCGGTCCAGGAAAACGAAAAGGTGAGACTGGAGCAGATGGTTTAGCTTTTTATCCGCGACGATAACTTTTATCTCACCCTCTGCGAGTATCATCGAGAGTGATTGCGATGAGCGAGTACAGAGAGCTGGTGGTAACCAAAGAAGATTACCTGGAGTTCCTGGCCCAGCGCCTGCGCCTGCAGGGCTACTGCCAGCGAGAGATTGAAAATGTAAGCTTTCCCTTCCTCTTTGCCTCAGGAAGCGAGCTGCTCAGAACTTATATCATGGGCACATCTGAGTTTACCACTACCTTGCCGGATAGGTACAGGCTCCCAGACAGAGGCTTTATCTGGTACCTCTTCACCCAATCGGTTAAAGAGATTCAAATTATGCCCGATAAGATGGTAATAAAATACGAGCTTCAGGACGAGTACAGAAAGCCTTTCAGGCAATTCTATCACTAATGTCAATCGGCCCTGCTCCCGGTCGACCAGCTTCCCGTCAGCCGTCCCTCCAGTGCCATCTTGCCCAGGCACGCCTCCACATCTTGCGCTAAAGGCGCGGGGCGCGCTGCCGCCAGGGGCGTTCCCGGCAGAGGCGTGAAGCGGTGCGCCCTTACCTTGCCGCCCTTGGCCGTGATCCATCTTGCCAGGTCGAGGGTCATGCGCTGATCCTCCTCCGACTCCTTTGGAAGGCCGAAGATCAGATCCACCTGGGGCGTGAGACCATAGTCCCGGGCCAGTTCACAGGCCGCTATGATCTCAGCGCGCCCGTGGCCCCGGCCGATGCGGCGCAGCACGGCAGGGCTGCCGGACTGACCGCCCAGGCTTAGGCTCTTATTGGCGCAGTATTTGGCGATGAGCTCCAGGGCTGCCCTTGAGACGAACTCCGGCCGGACCTCGGAGGGAAATGTACCAAAAAAGATGGGCTTTTTTAGCTCGGCTAGGACCTTGAGCAGTGCCTCGACCTTCTCCAAACGGGGCCTTCGCCCATCTGAGCCGTAGGCCAGCGAGTTGGGGGAGGTGAAGCGGATATCCTTGTGGCGGCGGGCGTATTTAGCGATGAAGGGAATAGACCTGTGACGCATGCAGGATCCGAAGAGGCGCGGCGTCTGGCAGTAGGTGCAGCCCCAGGGGCAGCCGCGGGAGATCTCGATTGGGGCCAGGATCTTTCCAAAAGGCGGATAGCAGTCCAATTCCACAGGATCCCTTTTTTCCGTGAATCGAACCCTACCCCGGCATTTGTAGGCGATGCCCTTAACGCCGACCGGATCTTGGCCCGCTTCGATTGCCTGCAGCAATTCCGGCAGCGTCTCCTCGCCCTCGCCAATCACCACGAAGTCGAAGTGCTTCAGGACCTCCTCGGGCAGGGCAGAGGGATGTGGGCCGCCTGCGACAAAGATCGCATCTATCTTCGTCGCCTTGGCTTCCAAGACCTCGCGGTAGATCTCCGCCGCCTGGGCAGTGGCAAAGCTGTAGAGCATGATGCCCTCCTTCGGCTCGCGGGCGATGCCCGCCTCTATCAGCGGCATGAGGGCGGCAATGCTGTAGGAGTTCTTGCTGTTGTAGCGAAACCACGTTTTGAGCCGGTTCAAATATGCATCATCCTGTAAACGTGAGACGTTTATGTGAATGGGAAAACGAGAAGAAAAGGATTTGGATGGGGCGCTGCAGAAAAAGAGAGAAGGGGCTTTTGTACCCCCTACCCATACAATTCATCCTACAACGCTAAATGCACCCACCTGGTCAACTTGATCCAGCTGTTCGGACAGCTCTCCGGTGCGGCTATCGTAATAGCTATATAAATATAAATCAGCCTGATAGCTGCCCAGATCCGCATCATCAGGAATATGCCAAACAGGGTTAGCAAAATATGTGCTGTCGCCAGGTTCCGCATAAACCGGCTCTGGAGGCGCACTGTACCACTGGCCACTTCTATCCATCACTTCATAGGATACCCAAAAAAGATGGCCTACATCACCTGTATTTTTTATCCAGACATTGGCCCCACCCTGATTGGACCCCCGGTACCAATCTCCAGATGGAAAATCGAACGAGTCTATCTGGGCGGAGATTGTGTCTGCGCTTACAGTATCCACACTTATACATAGTAGTAATAAAAGAATGCATACCAAGACTATTTTCATGTCTATAACCACCGAATATATTTTTGCAATTGCCATTATTTTGATGTTATTACTATTTAAGGATTTTTAAGGGATGGGCTTTCTTAATAATCCTCGCAATCCGAGCTTTAAAAAAACGATTGGCCCAACTTTACTATTACAATATTACTAATCAGTTAATTTTGCCCAATGAAAGCAAACTACCAAAAGCTTTTTCGCTAAGTTCTTTTATCTTGAATGATCGGGAGGGACCAAGATCAATATGTCGGACTCGGCAGAAGGTGAGAGGTTTTTATCTTTTCGCACAGCCGTTATTCTGGCCGCCACAATTTTGCTGCTTCACCTGACACTGGTGATTCTCGTCGAAAGAAATGAGAGCCTCCTTCCAATTGAGGATGGATTTGTAACCGTAACCAGCGGGCTGGCTGCAGCCGTCTTGTTTTACACAGCACGCCACTGTATGGGCCGGGCCAGAAAAGCCTGGATAACGATTGCTGCAGCCATGTTGTTCAATACTCTTGGGGATTTATCCTGGTCGGTGATCGAGGTCGTCCTCCATCAGAATCCGTTTCCTTCAGTGGCGGACATCGGTTACCTCATGTTCTACCCCCTCTTCGCTTTGGGCATATTTCTTCTGCCGGAGGTACCACTCTCTCCTCGGGAGAAAATTAAGATCCTGCTGGATGCTGCGATCGTTATTGTATCCGTCACTTTGGTATTCTGGGTCTTACTGATTGCCCCTATTGTTGTTTCCATAGAAGTATTTAATCTGGAATCGGCGGTTTCGCTGGCTTACCCCGTCATGGATTTGCTCCTTTTCATCGCTCTCATAGAGTTGCTCTTCAGAAAGCTCGACTCTCGCGAACACGGTCCCATCATCATTCTGGCTCTCAGCAATGCGACATTGATTTTTACAGATGTGATATTCAGCATTCAAACACAGCAGGGAACTTTCGTCTCCGGCCGCTTCCTCGATAGCGGCTGGGTGATAAGCTATCTCCTTATGGGGCTGGCAGGAATTCTGCAGATAAACGCTCCAGCATTGGATCTGTCTAGAGCTTCGGACGTTGTTCAAAGCAGGAGGGCGGATTGGACTCGCAACTTGCCCTTACTTGGGATCAGTGCCGTTTTTTTGCTCTTCGTCTGGGGCCAGGAATTCACACGTCTCATCAACTATTCTATGGTAACCGCCACCTTCGGACTCCTCATTGGTCTGATGTTCATCCGTCAGAAGGTGGTTCTTGATGAAAGCAATCAATCGGAAAAGGAAAAAGCGGCAATTCTCAGCGGCCTAAGAAAAGTGGCTGTAGAATATCTAGATCCTCAGATGCGCATCATCTGGGTTAATTCTGCCGTGAAAAAGCATCTCGGCATCCTCGAGGACGAAATCAAGGAAAAACACTGCTTTAAGATCATCCAGGGGATCGATGAACCCTGTGAAGGCTGCACTGCCAACAAAGCCCTGCAGACCGGCCAATCGCAAGAAGGAGAATTGATCACCCCTGACGGCAAGACCTGGCTTTCTCGGAGCAGTCCTATCAAGAATGCCGGGGAGATGGTCGCGGGAGTAGTCCACGTAGCTCTAAACATCAGCGACCGCAAGAAAGCTGAGAGCGCTCTGAAAGAGTCCGAGCGCCTTCTTGCCAGCATAATAAACTTCCTTCCCGATGCCACCCTGGTCATCGACAAAGAAGGCAGAGTCATATCCTGGAACCAATCGATGGAGATGATTACCGGCGTCAAGTCCGAGCAGATCCTGGGAAAAGGCGATTACGAATACGCTCTGCCATTCTATGGTGAGCGCAGGCCGATACTCATTGATGCAGTTCGCGGATCGGATAAAAATTTTGAGAAGGGATATGAGACTATAAAAAGACAAGAAGACGGCACTCTCGATGCCGAAGCCTACATCCCCAATCTGCGCGGAAATGAAGCCTATCTCCTGGGAAGCGCATCGGCTCTCTATGACTCTGAGGGAAATTACTGGGGGGCGATCGAATCCATCCGCGACATCACAAATCGAAAACGCGCTGAAGAAGATCTGCAGAGGTCCAAGGAGAAAGCTGAATTTGCCACGCGAGCCAAGTCCGAATTCCTGGCCAATATGAGCCACGAGATCCGCACGCCCATGAATGCCGTAATAGGCATGACCGGCCTTCTGCTGGATGAGGATCTGACTGAGAGTCAGAGGGAGTACGTTGAGATAATCCGCAGCAGTGGAGATACGCTTCTCACCATCATCAACAACATCCTCGATCTCACCAAGATCGAAACGGAGAAGATCGAACTGGAGCGCCAGCCCATCGACCTGCATGACTGCCTTGACGTGTCTCTGGATATGGTGGCCGCGGATGCCAACCGGAAGGGTCTGGACATAGTGTACACCTTCGAAGACTATTTTCCAACGGTGATACTGGGCGATCCCACCAGGATCAATCAGATCTTGATTAATTTGCTCAATAACGCGGTGAAGTTTACAGAAAAAGGCAAAATCACAATTTCCGTTTCTGGGAGAGTGGTAGAAGACGGCAACTATGAAATCCATTTTGCTGTAAAAGATACGGGAATCGGCATTCCGGAAGATAAGATGGGACGCCTATTCCAGTCGTTTTGTCAGGTCGATGCATCGACAGCGCGCCGGTACGGGGGCACCGGCCTCGGACTGGCCATAAGCAAGAGGCTGGCGGAGCTGATGGGAGGAAAGATGTGGGTTGAGAGTGAGGTTGGCAAGGGGTCCGCTTTTCACTTCACAATCCAGGTGGAACCGACCCTCTGCGGGCCTATTGAAATCGGGAGGCCTTCTTCCAGGGTCGCCGTCCAGAGAGATCTCGATAAAAGTTTGAGCATACTGCTGGCAGAAGATAACCTGGTTAACCAGATTGTGACTCAGAGAATGCTCAATAAGCTGGGATATAGAGCGGATGTTGCAGCCAACGGCATCGAGGTCTTGCAAGCCCTGGAGCGCCGGCATTACGATGTGGTATTAATGGACGTGCAGATGCCTGAAATGGATGGCCTGAAAGCTACCCAGGCGATACATGAAAGATGGCCGGATGGGGAGCTGCCGGTGATCATCGCTATGACCGCTTCTGCCCTCAAGGGCGATAAAGAGATGTGTTTGGCTGCAGGCATGGATGGCTACGTAAGCAAGCCGGTCAAGATAGAAATGCTGAGGGCCGCTCTGGAGGTTTGCGGCAAGGGCCGCGAAAACTCCCTGCAGTGATGTGAAATCATCAGACATCAGTATCTCGATATGCTTAGGAGATGCAGCTTCCATATCACAAGCAGGATTACAAATAAAGCAATGAGAATCTTGAGAGCCAAAAGAAATTCATTTGCCCCAGCTATGTTAAAGCCTGAAAGGAAATCTCCATCAATACCTACTGTCGAAATGGTATCACCCTTGAAATATGTGCTGTACATAAAGAAATCATTTTCGATCAGCAGATCAAAAGCAGAACGATCCTTGCGCCTAGCAAAAGCGCCGAGGATCTCCCGGCCGAACGATGCGCAACGGGAGAGCTGACCTGAGAGCAGCTTATGGAGATGAAAGAGGATATCAAGAAATCAGCGTGAACGCTCCCCGCCCTAAAGGACGGGGCTTCTATCGTTTTTGCGAACAGACTGCATCCCCAGTCTGAGAATGTTGATTGCTGCATTGAGATCTCTGTCCATAGTCAAGCCACATTCCGAGCAGCTATGGATTCTTTCAGAGAGATCTTTTTTGACTATCATGCCGCACCTGGAACACATCTGTGATGTGTACTTGGGATCAACCAGGACAACCTTAGAGCCAACGTATGCTGCTTTGCTCTCGGTTGTTTTTACCAGCATTCCCCATGCAACGTCCGAGATGGATTTTGCCAGGTGATGGTTCTTGAGCATGTTCTGGATATCAAGATCTTCAAAGACTATTACGCCGAAACGGTTTACCAATTGGCGACTAACCTGATTGGAGAAATCGGTTCTCCGGTCTCCGATTCTTTCATGAATTCTGGTCACCGTTTTGGACGCTTTTCGTCTGAGAGAAGAT
>JAPKYA010000060.1 GCA_026394565.1 Methanothrix sp. | reverse complement strand
CAATCTGGGCTTGACACGCTCATCGGTTTCCGTACGAAGCCTCTTTTGTAACTCTTCACTATTTTGTATCCTTACAAGATCCCCCTTCATAAGATCTATTCTGGCTGTCCTATTATATCAATTTTCTCGTAAGACTATAATTGCCTGCTGGACGAGAACATCGCGCCGCAAGTGGAGATCGCGGCCAATTGTTGATCGAATTCCATTGAGGATTAGTGCAGAGTGTTCATTTAGAGCGCGCAGCGCCCCCTGTTCGATACCTCCAAGGAGTGTGTGGCGTTGTCGCAGGGCCTGGGGCAGATCTTCACGCCGAAAACCTCTCGCATGTGGCATTCCATTTCCGACTAGGGCAAGCAGTGCATTCCACGAGTTTTGTGCAACATCAATCGCATTTGGTCCGCCTGTTGTATGTGCGAGAAGTGTTTTGATCGCGGCTTCCGTCTGCCCTGTTGCGCTGTTCAAGTCCAAGCTCAGGACATGTAAGACTCGAAGGAAGGACCAAATCTCAGCAACCGTCACATCTCTTCTCTCAACTTCTCCGACGATGTGCCGAAGCTGATCACAATAGGAGACAGCTTTGCTGCTGAGGAATCCAGTAATCCCTAGTCGATGCTCGAATTCAGTGCCATCACGCGCTGCGCGGGAGCAATCCAGCAGTCCAGAGAAGTGTTCGAGTAGTGTGTTGGTGCCTCGTAGGGTTCCTGCCAAAAAGCCTGCACAGTCTTCCTGCAATCCTCATCTATCGCACTGACTGTGAACGTCAGCTTCACTTGTCCGGCTAACTTCCGCTGACTACCCGATCCGCTCTCACCGATAATCAGGAAATCGTCTGTTTTCCAGCCAATATCAGATGTTTGCAGTTTAACTTCTTCTATCATGCAGTCGCGCAGGATCGGTGGAATTCCTCTGACGAGAAGTTGTGCAAGCCAATAGGCCACAACATGTTGCTCGAAGAACGTTCCCGCTCCCCCTGTTGAGGCTGGACTTGAGACACATCTATCACTCATCATGCAGGCATCCTACCATTTTCATGATCCACCTTCTGCCTGTTTCTTTCTGATCGAACTATATGAGGATCTATTCCTCCTGTACGGCGCATGAATATCCTCATTTTATACCCAATTACTTACTTATAATCTCCCCATAATTGCCATAGGTTTGCCAATACTTTCCCTATGTTATATTACCCATTATTCCAGGGACTCCGAGGCACAAACCCGCCCAGAATCAGGATGATTTTGGCTTCCACGGAGCGGAGGCGAGTTGGACAGGGCGAGTTTTGGCCAGCCGGCCCCGACCCTGCGGGCGGGTCAGGGAACAATATGAGTTATGACAGACAGGAAACTATGGAGAATCTCCATCAGCAGGTCGAAGATCTCTGGAGCCTGTATCTCAAAAGGACCTCCATGGCATTCAGCACCGATGCCAGGAGATTTGTCTTCTTGCGAGAAGGACATCTTATGCTTATTGAACCTGGAATCTGCGAGAGTTAAATGGCTAAAACCGGTATGATTAGGTGCGGGGAATGGTATTCGAACCCACGAGCACCTTTCGTGACTGTGCCCTGAATCTTGGCAATCCCTGCAAAAGAGGCAGCCAATCTCTTGCACTTGTAGTATTCGTAGTCCCGCCCGGCCCCCGCTCAGGAATCGCCGCCCGCGCCTTCTTTCTTGCCGACTTCTTCCATCTGGAAAGGCACACCCCGCCGCTCCAGCTCGGCCAGCAGCTCCTCCATGAACACCCCCCGCCCGCTCACGCGCGCGTGCTCGCACTCCCGCACCCGTCCGCCTGTGTAGCCGCTGCTCGTAGTAATAACGCCGCAACTGGGGCTGCCCGCCACCCCCACGATGCAGAGGCGCGTGCCCTGGCGGGCCAGCATCTCTAAGAGGTCCACGTAGTCTTCGATCAGGGCGCGGCAGAAGCGGCGAAACTGGGGCACGTCGAGCTGATTTTTGGTTACGGCCCAGCGTTCCAGGCCCAGGTAGAGCGCCTCCGGGCAAGGGAGCTGCATCGTGGGGCCCTCGGGCCGGAAGGGCAGCGGCGCCAGGCCCTTCACCCGCGTCAAGGGATTGAGCAGACAGTGGGCGGCGATGGTGATTTTATCCTGGCAGTTCGATGAAGAAGGCATATCTCTTCAATAGGATTGGGATGTATAAAAATGGCTGCTCGTGGCAAGCAATGAAATTACTTCTGCCACTGCTTGTTCTTGATATAGTGATAGAACCTGATGCCGTCCATGTCGTCGTAGAAGATGATCTTCTCCGCCCGTTCTCCCACATTGATCTTCAGAGTGTTGTTGTGAAATTCATCTAAGTATTCCACATCATCGATTACATCGAGAGGCACGGTCTGCACGCTGTCCCAGGCCAGTCCAGGTCTCACAAAGTGCACATTCTTGTCCGTGGTCACCAGATAGCCCAGCACCTTGTCCAGCATGCCCATCCTGGCGATGGCCAGCATCTGCTGGGATGCCTTGCTGTGCAAGATCGCCGGAGCGATCTGCACCAGGCTCTCGCCTGCCGCAGCCAGCTTCTTGGCCGTGCGGTTGAGCTTCTTGGGAACTTCTATGCCGCCCGCTTCTTTTATCTGCGTCATCAAGTCACTATCTTTTCCAGGCAGTCGTTCTCCAGAGCTATGCGTACCTCGCGCGCCAGCCTGCGTCCCGTGGACATGTTGGTGCGCCAGAGGGCATTTCCGTAGGGATGCCCTACAGCCATGTGCACATTGGTGCCGCCGCCAATGCGGGGAGCTACGTCGTAGATGAAGAAGTTGAGGTCCTTGTCCACGCAGGTCTGCAGGCAGAAGGGCCCGATTATGCCTGGGGAATAGTACTCTTGCGTCGCTTCCACATACTTTTCGGCCAGAGCAAAGGCCTTCTCCAAAAGCGACTCGCGCAGAGTTGCAGAATTGTGGCCGCAGACGGTGTACTCGGGATTGATCTGCTTATCATTTAGGGTGAGCTGCTGGGGCGCAGGCAGGCGGCAGTGCCCGTCCAGAGAGGTCTCGAAGCGCCAGTCTATGCCGATCAGCTCGATCTGCTTGCTGATAGGCGAGTAAAAGAAGTCCAGATTGAAGACGGGACCGATGATGTAGCGCTCAATTCTGGCCAGCTCAATTCCGTCCTGATCGATCACATTCTGGCGCAAAAGCAGATCGGCCTTCTGGCAGTACTCCTCGTAGGAAGAGGCTGTGAAAAATCCCCTCTCCAGGGTTTTTACGGCATGAGGCAGCTTGACCATGACCAGCTGATTGATATCCTCTGCCTCGATGGGCTCGGGATAAGGCAGCCCCGCCTTCTCCAGTATCCAGTAATAATCCCTCTTGTCGCCGCGTTCCTCAGAACGAAGCAAGTTTCGAGAGCCCAAAAGAGGCACCTGGAACTGATCCTCAACGGCATCAATGCCGCAGTAAGAGGTAAACGACCGGTTGGGCACGAAAAGAGTGTTCTTCTCCTTGAGAATATCCTGATTCTCCTGCTCTAAAATCTGCGAGAACTTTTTGAGCATCATGACCTCGTCGATCATGCCGTTTACAATCCTGCCCGATTTGTCCCGGTTGGCGCGGAAGTACTTGACATAAGGCTTCTCCCGCCCCTCCTGGCACACCGCCAGCGTCCTGAAATTCTCCTCTACTGCGCCGTCTGCCGTGTCCAGGGCAGAATGGGATGCAATCATCCCGATTCGCAGATCTTCGAGGTCGTATCCCCTCAAGACCTCTAAAACCTTGCTGCGATCGATCAAGTCAGAGCACCTCAAAATAATTACGTTGTTCCCTCATATTTCAACCCCGATTTATCAAGATGACCCTACCCCTACCAAGAGCTCGCCCTTGCCGTTGTCTACATTGTCGCCTGCATACTTTTGGAAGGCCAGGCCATCGATCTGCACGATTTCGGTCTTCAGGAAGCTGGGCAGAACCTTGGCCTCTCTTTTTACAGTTATAGTTCCTTTGCTCATCTCTGCGCCTGGCAGATAGGTGCTGCCGCCGATAAAGATTGTGCCGCCCTGATTGACAGCTCCGGCAAAGTCGCCCGCGTCCCCAAGGATGCGAATGCTGCCTCCGCAAAGATGCTCGCCCAGGTATGCTCCAGCGCTGCCCCTTACCTCTATCTCACCGCCGCGCATGCCGCACTTCTCGCCTCGGTATCCGGCACCTAGGTAGTTTCCGGCATTTCCCATGACGACGACTTTTCCCCCGCGCATCTCTCTGGCCAGCCAGTCGTCTGCGCTGCCGGAAATGCTCAAAAGGCCACCCAACATATTATTGCCGGCGTGCATCCCAACGCTACCCTGTACCTCGACCACTCCGGCGGTCATGCCTTCTCCTATCCTCTTTACCTGGGAGAAGTCGCCCACCAGCCGGATGGTCATCTCCTCCACAGTGGCCGGTCCATCATCGCCCTCCACGACGAAGAGATCGGATAGCTTTTTCTGGCGATTTCCCTGCCAAACAAAGAGGCTGCCGATCTGCTCAATGGTCAGAGGCGCGAGCTTGTCGGGCGATATGTTTTCCGCTTCCACGGAGATCCGAAATGCGTTCTTGGCGGCGATGGTGATGCTCCTCATCTAGGCCACCTCCTGGAGTGGGACTGGAAGCCCGGCCCGAATTACTTTCGCATGGGGGAGATATGCATCCTGCACCGCGTAGTTGGCAATCTGAATGCTGTAGTACTTGGCGAACTTCTCCTCCAAATCAATCATGAGCCGGTCAGTGTCCGCCTGCGGCACCGCCGCATCCACCCAGAAGGTCCTGCCTGGCGGCGCAGCCAGGATCCGGCCCTCCTTTGAGACAAGGACTCCTCCCTTTATGGTGTACTTGGCATTAGCCAGGGCTTTCTTCACCAGGGCATGATCCTGGCTCGTGTCTACCTCCTCGGGCCTGAGGTTGTAGATGGATACATCTCCGTCCGCTCCCGGTCCCAGATGTCCTTTATCCTCCAACCCCAGGATGCGTGCCGGTGCGGCGCGGGTCATGATGGCGATATCCGTCCAGTCCAGCTCCCTTTCTATCCCTCCCAAGACGGTGCGCTTGGGCACCTGCTCATGCAGCGTGGCCATCTCCGCATCTCTCTTGGATTTACTCATAAGCAGTGTGACGACCTCAGGATAGTTCACGAAGGGGCTGCCATTGGGATGGTCTGTGGTCATGAGCACCTTCCAGGGATCTTTGACCAGCAGGGCCAGCTCCAGGCCAACGGCCCACTGCACGGCATTGACCAGCATCTTTCTGAAGTAGACCATGGGAACGACACCGCTTGACTCCTCCAGCTCGATATCGTGATTGGACCATTTATTATGAGTGAGACGGGCATTGCCGTACTCCAGAGGCGCATCTGCGGTCATGGTGG
The DNA here is from genome assembly GCA_026394565.1 of Methanothrix sp. Lineage (GTDB taxonomy): Archaea > Halobacteriota > Methanosarcinia > Methanotrichales > Methanotrichaceae > Methanothrix. Next base: position 4,918 of record JAPKYA010000060.1, on the reverse strand, counting down.
TGGCGCTGCCGAAGAGCAATTGCCCCATATCCATGGTGGCGTGGTTGTGGCAATTGAAGTAGTCGGCAATGACGGGTGCCTTGGACTCGAAGTCCCGCCAGCTTGTTCCTCCGTATGCGGAAAACTGCATGTGCGCCACATGCACGATCTGTCTCATGCGGCTGGGCTTGATGTCCTTTAGCAGATCCAGCGTCTCTAAAGCTGTAGTGTAGTTGCCGGGCTTACCCACGTTATTGAAATGCAGATGAATGGAGTGGGGCAGGTTCAGCATCTCATTGGCCTGTGCCAAGCCCATGATGATCTCGGCCGGCGTCACATCGAAATTGGGCACCGGATCATTTATGCCTTTAACATTGGCTCCAAAGCCCCAGGCCTCGCCTCCGCCGGGATTGACGATCTTCACGCCGTAACCCCGCGCGGCGCGCAGGCCCCAGGCCACGTAGGCGGCCAGCTTGGAGAGGTCTTTGTCGCGCACGCACTCCATGACCTGCCAGTTGCTGCCAAACAACGTGAGTGCCCCCTTGTCGATGATGGGGATCTCCTCCAGCTCCTCATGGGTATGGCGCGCCTCCAGGATGGGCGTTGCCGCCTCGAAGGCGGTGGTGTAGCCCATGCGGGCATAGCGGTAGCCCATGGCATAGCAGTTGGGAACTGTATAGCCTGTCGAGGGCCTGCAGACTGCCGTGCGCGGCTCTGTGCCCTGCCGGGCATCATCGGGCCTCATAATCCGGCCGGTATTCACCTTCTTGCCGGCAATGTGAGAGTGGGCGTCAACGCCGCCCGGCATGACCAGAAGGCCGCGCGCATCTATCTCTTCCCCTTTGGCCTGCTCGACCATTCTGCCCTGATCAATAAAAAGGTCCATCTCCTCGCCATAAAGGCCGTTGGCCGGATCGTAGACAATTCCACCTTTGACTATCATCTCTTTAAGCCTCCTCGTTTGCCCTTAGGAGGCGCTGTTTATGCACGCTCTCCAGTATTCCCACCAGGATCTCTTCATCGCTGGGCAGAATGCTGTCCACCAGCTTTCTCAGGCGCAAAGCCAGGCCGTCCATGCGATAGGCCGTGCCCTCCGCCTCCACTCCGACGACTGCGCAGGGAATCACCACCTCGGAGAGTTGCGTGGTGGGATTCTCATAAGGATCGATCTGAATGACCGGGATATCGGCCAGCGCCTCGGCGGTAGCTCGGGGGAAGTTGGATACGGCATCTGCGGCTATGATCAGTGCCGCATCGACATCTCTCCTGGCCAGAAGATCGCAGGCCGCCGTCTCGCCTGGGTTGAAATAGGGCCCACCCCTGGTGAAGTCTACAGACATGGGATAGCCGGAGGACCAGGCCAGAACCTGCCCGATTCCGCCTACATTGTAGTGTCCGCGCATGGGCATAATCACAAATTTGGTATGGCTGTTCAGCTCCGCCACCAGGGAAAGGGCGTTGTCTATGTTCTTGTACCGGCCCCGGCTGTGAGTGATGCCCAGGCCGAAGAAGACCGCCCCGAACCTAGCTGCTTTCAGTGTGGCCGCAATATCGGCCAGATCGGCCTTGGAAACGCCGCCCACATCTTCGGGCACAACGTCGCCTTTTCCGGCTACAAGCATGCGTAGCGCCGATATCACCTCATAATCGCTGCCTGGGGCGATTCTCACGAATTTGTCTGCATTCTTGGCCGTTCTCGTCTCGCGAACATCTACCACTATGATCTTTCGGCCCTCGCGACCCTGGGGGGTGAAGCGGCCGCAGGAATTGGAAGAATAGCGCAGAGAATGTCTGGGGTGAGCTTCCGCAGGATTGCAGCCCCAAAAGACGATGGTGTCGGCCCGGTTCTTTACCTGGCCCAAGGTTGCTCCGGGCAGCCCCTTCTCCTCGATGCCTATGACGGACGGCCCGTGGCAGACCGTGGCTGTGGAGTCGAGCACGCCGCCTACCTCCTCCGCCAGGAGTATGCCTTTCTTGGCAGCCTCGCAGGACGTGGATGCCCAGCCGTAGAGGAGGGGCTTGGCCGCGGCCAGGAGTATCTGCGCGGCGCGATCGTATGCTTCCTGGAAGCTCGCCGCCGCCAGCTTTCCCTCTTTTCGAATCATGGGGCTTTCTATTCGCCCGTGGCCCATGATTTTGCTGGAGCCCAGGCGGCAAGCGTGCCTGACCCTCTTAACCATTCCACCTTCCACCTCCACATTGATGTCATCGCACAGGCAACCGCAAAAAGAGCATACTGCATCTTTAATCATAGTAGCCTCAGACATAACCCGACACCCCCATGCCTGAGAAAAGCTCGCGAATATTAAGAACAGGCGAATTTGTCGCCGCCACTTCCACCTCTAATCCCTTAAAATGAGGCGTGCCGCAACCACCAGTCTCCTTTCCGACTATTACATTAGCCCAGGGACCCATGGGTATGAATACCATGCTATCCGGCAGGCCGGCATCCGCCTTGGCCGTGAGCACCACCTGGCCGAACTCGTTTTTGAGCAGAACATTCTTGCCTTCGGAAAGTTCCAGCGATTTAAAATCCTTCTCAGATAAATGACATACAGCTGCAGCTTTAAAGAACTCAGGAGACATTTTGCTCTCGCATCCCGCCCCTTGGGCTAAAGTGCGCCCGGAGATCATGGTCGCCAACAATTCGCATCACCTAGCTGTTTGGCACCATTGCCCTAGACGGTAATAAAAGGTGCTGTTGTAGTTTTATTATTTTTAAGCAGTATTTTTTCGTGCATTACTTTAATATACCTCGTTCTCATGAGAATATAGTCCACTGATCATGGAGTTGAGATTTTTGCCGGGCAGAGCTTGGAAGTTTGGAAACGATATCGATACGGATGCCATCATCCCTGGGCGTTATCTGGTTATCAACGATCCGGGGGAGCTGGCAGCTCATCTCTTCGAGGGCGTTCGCCCGGAGATGGCGAAGAATGTTCTTTCGGGTGACTATGTGGTGGCTGGAGAGAACTTCGGATGCGGCTCATCCCGAGAGCATGCTCCATTAGCGCTGAGGGGTGCGGGAGTGAAAGCGGTAGTAGCCAAATCCTTTGCCAGGATATTCTTCCGAAACTCCATCAACATCGGCCTGCCTCTGTTCATCTGCCCCCAGGTGGATAAGATCGCCGATGGTGCAGAAATAGAGATAGATATGATCGGAGGAGTGATTCACAACGTATCGCGCGCTGAGCACTACAAAACAACGCCCCTTCCCGATTTTCTCAGGGAGATCGTTGACGCGGGGGGACTTGTGGAATATACCAGGCGACAGGTGGCCAAGGTGACGGCATGAATTATAAAGTACCAGTTATCCCAGGTGACGGCATCGGCCCGGAGATCATAGTCGAGGGCCAAAAAGTTTTGCAGGCGGCAGCAGACAAATACAACTTCTCTTTAGATTGGACGGAGTACTCTCTTGGGGCGGAGCACTACCTGAAGACAGGGGAATTGGTGAGCGAAGAGACCCTAAAAGAGCTGGGGCGCTACCGCGCCATCTACCTGGGCGCCATCGGCGACCCCAGGGTCCCCCCAGGCATCCTGGAGAAAGGCGTATTGCTGGCCATGCGCTTCTACTTTGATCAGTATGTGAACCTGCGGCCCGTCAAGCTCCTGGAGGGCGTCTGGACGCCGCTAAAGGATAAGACTCCTAAGGACATCGACTTCGTGGTGGTTCGCGAGAATACGGAGGACTTTTACATCGGCATAGGCAGTCGCGCACGCCGGGGCAAGAGCCACGCCGATTTTGAAATCAAGCGAAAGCTCTACAATATAAAATTCGGCCTGGATGTCGACACTGACAGCGAGGAGATCGGCTATCAGATAGGCGAAGTTAGCCTTGAGGGCTCTAAGCGGGTCATAAAATATGCCTTTGATCTGGCGGCATCGCGCCCCCGCCATCTTGTTTCCAGCGTGGACAAGGCCAATGTGTTAAGCGACATCTACGGCTTTTGGCGCGAGGTCTTCCTGGATGTTGCCAAAGGCTATCCCCAGGTCAAACACGACTTCAACTTCGTGGATGCCATTACCATGTGGTTTGTCAAGAACCCGGAGTGGTTCGATGTCATCGTCGCCCCCAACATGTTCGGAGATATCATCACCGATCTGGGGGCCATGATTCAGGGAGGCCTAGGCCTTGCGCCCGGCGCGAATCTGAATCCGGAAGGCACCAGCATGTTCGAGCCCATCCACGGCTCAGCACCCAAATATAAGGGTCAAAACAAGGTCAACCCCGTCGCCACCATCTGGGCAGGGGCACTCTTGCTGGAGCATCTGGGCCAGCCCAAAGCGGCCGCAGATATAGTCTCTGCCATTGAGCGGAACTTATTTGAAGGCAAAATATTGACCTATGACCTGGGAGGAAGCTCGACCACCTCCGAGGTTGGCTCGGAGATAGCTCGCCTAGTGGGACTTGTCTAAGTCCCACAAGGGAAAAAGCTTTTATGTGGGATGCTTTTATTCCTCATTTAGTGCAGCATAAAAGGCTTGGGGCATGCCAGGCAGCGGGGGCTCGTAGCTCAGTTAGGCAGAGCGTCTGGCTTTTAAATTTTTGTGTGAAGATACCAGGTGGTCGAGGGTTCAAATCCCCCCGAGCCCGTTTGGAGTTTCCTGGCCTGTTTGCTGCTCCTTTTCCAACAAGGTGGTTCGAGTGACCAAGTTTGCCGTAAAAGATCATGAAATGGTTCCGGAACATGTGCTGCTTACACCGGAAGAGTGTGCCGAGGTGCTGAAAAGCTTTGGCATTGTGGCTCCGCAATTGCCTAAAATTCACGTAAATGACCCTGCTGCCAAAGAGATCGGGGCGAAAGTTGGCGATGTCATCAAGGTAATACGAAAGAGTACTACAGCTAAGCAATCGATCTTTTACCGGCTGGTAATCGATTAAAGGTGGTCTTTTGCTCGATAGAAATGTTCTTTATAGCTCCTATTTTACCAGGGA
>JAPKYA010000112.1 GCA_026394565.1 Methanothrix sp. | reverse complement strand
CATGAACTACGTTCTTGCCGTAATGACCCAGTTCAACAAGCCGGTCTCCACAGTAACGCTGAAGGCCAGGGGACGTGCCATCTCCCGGGCAGTGGATGCGGCTGAGATCACCAGGAATAGATTTATGCAAAACCTCATTGTTAAAAACATAACCATCGGCACAGAGGCCATTCAGAGCGAGGACGGCAAGACGGTGAATGTCTCCTCCATGGAGATTGTGCTGGCCAAGACTGATGGTTAATCCAAAACAACATGCCGGGCAAAAAGAGGAGCTTAGAGCAGCTATGCTTGAGGATTTCCTTTGGGAGAGGCCCTCACGCACGCCTCAGGATCTTGAGCTTTATTTGCTGGCTTTGCATGATGCTTTTACCAAAAGAATAAAATGGATTCGGCGACAAAGCCGGGCAACGATGAAGTCGATGGCAAGAGTAATGCACACGGAATTAATCCTTCTCCTGGTGCTTGGCCTGGCGGGGCCGGCCTTTGCAGCTTACGAATCCGGGCCGGTAGGGCCTTACAATGTATCTTTTGATATGAATACTACGATGAAGTATGCGGTCATCGTTGAAGCGCCTACCCGCGGGGTTACATCTCTGGGTGTGAATTTTATCAGGTATAACCTTACCATAGACAGCACCGATTACCTTGCCTGGCTGATCCTGACCCGTTATGAAGAGCCAATGGTTGCTAATATTTCCGCTAATGAATATATTGTGTATAGCGCCCTCTTAAATGCGGGAGCAGATAAGCCCAATCTCTACCAGCCTTTGATAGACGGAAAGCCGGGAGTGCTGGGCAATTTCAGGTTTGAAAGACAGTTTTTGGGGCAGGGGCAATACCAGGAGGGCGATCTGGTCGTCGCAGCCAGCTATTCTCCGGATGCAAGAGACTATGGGGATGGAGTCTATCGCGGAAGGACCGACTGCCGCGTCATATCCACCTTCCCCTGGGAGATCATCAGAGATCTGCTTTACACCCTGCATGTAGAAGTGCCCCAAGAGGAAGGCGCGCCGATCGGCCAATCGTCTCCTCTCAACCTGTCATGAGCAAATTCTTGCGGTGAACACGTCGCGGGATTCTTGGGCTTCGCGGGGCTCTTGCCGGGCAAAGATAGATGGCAAGCCGCCGCAAATCTCTTTTCCCGGCAGAAGATGCTTTGTTGAATGCATCCTCACTCCAAAAAAGGCGTTTTCAGTATCTAAAGCTTCATAGAGGGTTCATGTAGATATTAGGTGATATCTACATAAAAATCACCTTTTAATATTAAGCTGATGAACGTGATATTTGGAGGAATCTAAATCAACTCAATAAAACTGATGTTGTCAATCCTGGCGCTGGGAATGCTAATTGCAGTAGGCGCCGCCTTTGATGAACCTGGTAGTTTCGAATCTGCACCTGGTGGGGGCGATCATCGCGGTCCTGACCGTCATCAAGATTTCGGCGGACATGGATATTACGACTGGTTGAATCCCGGAGGGTATTATTCGTATAGCTATTGGTATCCTTCCTATACATACTGGTATCCAACATATACGTACACCTATCCGACCTACTATTACACAGAGCCTGTTGTTTATCCCACTTATCCCTACTACTATGATCCGGTAGTCTATGACCCCTGGTACGCAGCCAATGTCTATGGATGGGGTGGAGCGACTTACTACTACTCTAATAGCTGGTCCTGGTCTCATCGCGGCGGATTCTTTTTCTAAAGATCTGCCAAATTTTTTTATAAAAAAGAAAGATCTGCTGTTCCCTCAGGCCGGTGTCGTCTCCTCAGACTTTTGCTCTTCGGGCCCATCTCTTTCCGCGGCAGGCTCCTTTGCCGGTGGCGAGATGAGCTCGGCCTTGACACGTTCGCCGGTGTGCTTCTCGATATAGTCCACCTCTTTCAGCCCCAGGTGCTGTATGATCATATCCGCCAGGCCGCGCCTGATCATGACCCACTCCTTGTAGTAGGAGATCTCCCAAGGAACGGTGATTATAGCCACATCATCCTTTATTTCCGTTTCCAGATCCAAGCGGGCAAAGGTCTTGATGAGGGCATTGAGCTTCTCTTGCCGATCCTCGATAAACTCATTGATCTTGTATTCATAGACGATGGTCCTGTCGGCCAGGGGATGGTTGAAGTCAACGCTCACCTTTCGCCCGAATATTCTGGTGACCGTTCCAACCTTATTCTCTATGCCGACGCGCATGCCGGGAACGGGCTTTTTCTCCTTAAACCGGTTTATGGGAACGATCTCAACTTTCTTGGGGTCCCGCGGTCCAAAGGCACCTTCAGGCGGTATCTCCACCTTGCCGGAGTAGCCGATCTCTTTTCCGATCAGATCTTCTTCGAAACCCTTCACGATCTGGCCTGCGCCAACTACTATGAGGTGCGGCCCATACTGGCCCTCTTCATCAAAGATTCCCTTTTCCGTAGCCACGTCCTTATCGGTGGCAGCAATCGCCTGCCCTTCAACGCTCTCTATGTAATCAATTCTGATGAAATCGCCATTTTTTACAGTCATCATTTACTCCATCCTAACCTTTAGGTGAACCTTCATCTAATCCGGGGCAAGACAATGCCCTGAACCTGATTTATACTTTCGCATTCCTTCAGATTAAGTATTCTGCTATTCTATCGGTGAGGGGCTTCTCGCAATAGAGGCAGCGCAGCAAGACTGGGTTTTTGGTCTTGACAAGCATCCTGGATTTGATGGGCTCGAGGGTATTGGAGATGCAGTTGGGATTCTGGCAGCGCACCACGCCGATGATCTCATCGGGCAGATCCACAGTTCGCTTTTCCATGACTTTGCCGTCTCGTATGATGTTGATGGATGCGGCCGGGGCAATTAAGGCGATCCTGTTCACCTCTTCCTCTAACAGCTCGCGGTCCTCGACCTTGACAATATCCTTTTTTCCCAGCTTCCTGCTTTCCACGTTCATTACTACGGAAACGGTGGCGTCTGTGGTACCGGAGATCCCCAGGATCTTGAGAACATTTAACGCCTGGCCTCCGGCAATGTGGTCAATCACCGTTCCGTTGTTGATGGGCTTTACCCGCAGTCCCTTTGGCTCATCTTTAGTCTCGTCTCTAGATTTCTCTTTCTGGCCTTTTTTCAGCAAGATCCCGGACATTTATTAGGCACCTCCGCCGATTAGCATCTTTAGAAGAGCCATGCGAACAGGGACGCCATAAAAGGACTGCTGGAAGTAGCGAGCGTGTGCCGTCTCATCCACGGAGGGTGCGATCTCGTCCACCCGCGGCAAAGGATGCATGATAATGAGGCCCTTCCTGGCCCCGGCCAGGAACTCGGGCGTGATTCTGTAGCTGCTGGCCACCTTTTTATACTCTACCGGGTCCGGGAACCTCTCGCGCTGAATGCGGGTCATGTAAAGCACATCCACATTGTTTATCACCTCACTCAGGTCACAGGTCTCGCGAACGCGGGTGCCTTTGCTGGAGAGATCCGCCTTTATGGGATCAGGCATTCTCAGGCTTGAGGGAGATACCAGAGTAATATCGGCTCCAAAGAGCGAGAGGGCATAGGCCAGAGAGTGAACGGTGCGGCCATACTTCAGATCGCCCACCAGAGCAATGCTCAAATTTTCCAGACGGCTCTCTTTTTTAATGGTGTAAAGATCCAAAAGCGTCTGGGTTGGATGGTGCCCTGCTCCATCCCCTGCATTGAGCACTGGCACAGGTGAGAACTGAGAGGCGAGGCGGGCCGAGCCCTCTTTGGGATGACGGATGACCAGAGCATCAGCGTAGCCGCCAATGACCCGCACGGTATCCGCCAGCGATTCGCCCTTGGAGATGGAGGACCCCTCAGCGGGCCCCAGGTTGATGACGCTTCCGCCCAGGCGCTTCATGGCCGTCTCAAATGACATGCGCGTTCTCGTAGAGGGCTCAAAGAAAAGCAGAGCCAGGATTTTGCCCGCCATCATATCGCTCTTCCGGCCTCGCGCATAGGGCTCCAGGGATGCGGCCAGATCGAGGACGGAGTCGATCTCCTCCCTGGAGAACTCTCGCATGGAGAGCACATGCCTCTTCATGAACATGTCTTACCATCTCAATTTCTGAGATAATAAGGCTTCCATATGGCCTCAGAGAGGCTGAAGTCGTAGGAGATTCGTTCATGTCTCTTCTCCGGGCCGACGATCTGAAAGCCCAGGGAACTGACCGCGGCAAGCAGCCTCTCCTTATCCTCTTCGGCAAGTATTACGCAATAGTTGTATAAGAGCTGACACAAGACAAAGTGCTGCACGGGATTTCTCAAACGCTGCCCGATTTCAAAACCAGTTAGAATACAATTATGAGGTAAAAGCCAATGAAGAACGCAAAAATGGTTTCATCACAACAATATTCACCGACAATGACCAGGGATTACAGTCGGATTTCAGATACGGCCCGTGCGGTGGATGCAGAGGTACTGCCCAGGATGGCGTCTTATATCCGGCGTATATCGCCGCAGATCGCTGCCATGAGCGCCGACGAGGTGTTTGTGATCGCCGATTACGGCGCCGCAGACGGTGTGAATTCGAGCGAGTTGTTTGAAGCAGTCATCCGCCAGATTCACGAGGTGAATCCCACGCTGACCATCAAATTAGTCTATATTGATCTGGCGGATCCGGCGAATTTCGAGACGTTCTGGGCAACCTCGGCATTAGCGAAATTAAAGCACGTAGGGGCCCAATACATCCAGCGGTCTTTTTATGAACCATTTCCTGAGATAACAGGCAAACTCCGGATCGGTTTTTCCTCCACTGCGCTGCACTGGCTGAATGCCAAAACGGTTGGACCTGATTATTTTCAGCATCCCCTCTGCATACAGCCCAACCAGTTGCCTGATTCGCAGCGTAGAAAATTTGCGGAAAAATGGAAAGCGGATTGGCGGTCGTTTCTGCACGAATGCAGGGCGTCGCTGGTTAAGGGAGGTGCCTTGTTTTTTGCCAACCTTGCCAATCTGGGGGACGACCGGTGGCCGGCGTCGTCGGGATATAACAACCTCAGGGACATTTGCCAAGAGTTATATGAGGAGAAAAAGCTTTCCGAAGCAGAGCTAAACGCTATTTTCATACCGGATTACTTTGCGACGCCCCATGAAATGTCACTTTTGCTGGATGAAGACGATCTTAAGTGGTGTTTTGCCGTCAACGCCGTTGATCCCTTGACCGTCCCGTGCGCCTATTTTACCAAGGCGCAGGACAAGCTGGACGACCCAAAGGAACGGTCCAAGCTTGCCGCTACCCTGGCCCGCGTAGTCAGGGCCTGGAGTGAATCGTCGATGCAAATCGGACTTCACGCAGATAACAAAGAGCTGATCGAAGAAATTTATCAACGGCTGCGGGACAAGTTCTATGAAAAACCCGAGGGCTTGCCCTATCAATATTGCCTGCTCGAACTGGTAAAAAAGACTTGAGGAGTTGGGTTGAAATTATTTTATCGTAATACCCCGATGCCTGCATCGGGGTGCGCCTCCACCATCATCCACCTCGCCTTCTGCCTGGCCGCCCTCGGCATCCGTCTTCCTGCTGCTGCCCAGATGCATGTTGCGCGTCTAGTCGCCCTCGCGCACACGGTCAGATCCTCCTGCCGGGCCTGGAGCTTGAGAGCCTCGGCCTGCGCCAGGGCCGCAATCACCTCTCTTTGCAGCCTCTGCGCCGCTTCGCGAGCCGCGGGTACACGGGCAGCCTTCTGCAAGGCCTTACTGGGTTCATCTGAAGTTATGCGAAGCGTGGAAGATAATTCTGTGGCAATCTTTTCAAGATTTATGAAATGCCATTTAACTCTGGGAGGCGGGCGCGCCAAAATTCGCGAGTTGCTCATAGTACCGCATGCAACTTCCCAAAATTGGCCTAAATTCTCTTTGGCCTAACTACCGGTTCATATAGTCTTGGCAAATCTGGGTTTACAATCAACTGATTGCGATAAATCGATCGCAGTAAACGCAAATAGAAAACCCACAATCCGTCGCGCACCATCAGGCCTTCACAGTCGAAGAAGGTATTTATAAAAATATCATCGGGGGATATTGGATAAATAAAAGGGGACTGAACAGTTGGAGGTTGTACATACCTCTATCCATTGCCCCTATTCAAATATCAATTATCAGACTCAACTGCTATCAACTCGGTATCTTTTGAAAGTCGTTCCGATACAAGCTTGGCTTCATTAGTGGTATATTGCGCATTACTATACCCTGTATGGGTTACTGGTTATGAATATAGGTCGGTCATCGGACTTTGATACAGTTGGCGTTATTGCGGATGTTTGGTTCAGAGGTTCCTCCGTTATGTCAGCTTTCACCGTGAGGCATCGAGTACCTTGGTATGTTCCATTTATTGGATATGAGTAAGACTTGGATGTATTTCTAGCCTTAACATATACCCTCGCGGTAAATGGGACATCGACTGTAGCTTCAGTGGCTATTAGTTTTCCCGATACTCTTGTATGAGGAGGAATTGGGATGTCTTGAGTCCAAGTTACTTCATGTTCTTCATCTTCTTCATATTCGTTTGTATTTTTTGTTGATTTTGTTATTGTTGTTGAAACCTCAAATCCAAAACTTTTTTTAATTCCTGCTGAAACTCCCTCAAAACTGAGGCCGGCCGAACGTTCTAAGCTTGCCGAAATCGTTGTCCCTATTGCAAATTCGATACCCCTTTCGAAGGCCCACTTGTTGATTTTCCGTGTTAGATACTTATCCGTAATGGTGAAATGTCTTTCCGAATCACCGGTGTTTTCTTGAGGCTCAAGTTCGATAACAACTGAAGGCTTAGTAGAAAGGGTAAGACTACTTAAATTAAAGTTGACGTCCGAAATAGATTGTACATAATCGGGAGAAACTCCTGTTCTAGTAACAGTAAATACGGACTCAGCATATTCATCCACGGGGTATCCACTATTAGCAGTAATTATTTTAACATGTTGTTTTGTAAAAGGGGGGGTTTTAGAAGCATACTTAAGGTATTTGCCGTTAGATGCCTTAAGGGCTATCATATCACCACCAAGTGAGTTATTAATTACTTCTACTTTGAACAAGCACATATTATTCGGGCGTATGCCTTCTATTTTGATGAAAGGAAGACCGAATACATAAGCATAGCTTGCAAATATGTTCTTCTTCAAATACCAGTCAAGATTACCATTATAATCAACAAGATATAGATAGCGCTTGGTATCCGCGTCACGGAGTTGGATTTGGTTATTCCCAACGGTTTCCACAATAAATTTACTATAAGCATCAGGTTCATCACTCACCTTCAGGCAGGACTCGAACCTATCTTTTAAGCTTGCCCACCTTGCAGAATGTCTTGCGAGATATGTAAAATCATTAGCTTGTAATGTGATTATGTCGCCACTGTAAAGCGTCAAGCTATCGGATATTTTAATACCAGGGTTTTCGCCTGCTGATATTGAACTGGCATTTTCATCCACTAAAACTAAACTATCGTTTTCGCTTGTTGTTAAACTTAAACTAGCGTTTTCGCTTGTTAAATTTAAGCTATCGTTTTCAGTTGCTAAATTTAAACTACTATTTTCACCTGTTACAGCTGAATTATCGTCTTGGCCTATTGATACTGAGAAAAAACATATACAAAAAAAGAAAGCCGCTATACTGATCTTTAATCCTCGTCTATCTTCTAATTGCATTTTTTTTACCTCCGATGAACGATCTGTAATAATAATTAGAATTTGCATCTCTAATATAAACCTATTGTACCAAGAGCGCAAGGGAATCATGTAGTAAGGCAACAATATTACGTGCTAGAATCTCATCCCCGGTAGCGTGCCGAAATTGCTGTAATTTCGTAATGGCCCTGTATCTTACTATCATTACACTTCGTCCATAGATAAATACTTTTTACCCGTTACCCACTCTTCATTTATATTGATCAAGATGCACCCTGCTAATCTCATCAGGGACTTATCACTGGGAAATGCCCCCACGGGTCTGCTTCTGCGTTTCAATTCCTTGTTGATCCGTTCAATAACGTTTGTGGTACGTAACCTTTTCCAGTGCGCCTTCGGATATGCCTTATAATTCCACAGATCGAATCTGAACCGATCGATTGTCTCTGCTGCAGGCTTATGCCCCAGATCCCTTAGCTCCTTTGCCAGGTCTTGCATTTTCATCTCGTCCTCTGATGCGTCTTTCAGTTTTTCGGCGATCTCCGTTTTATCTTTCTTGGGTATGCTCTCCAAGACAGCTCTGGAGAAATGAACATGGCAATACTGCCAGGAGGCTCCCAAAAATGACGATTCTACTGCTTTTTGAATTCCCTTATGCGCATCGGATATTACCATCTCGACGCCCTCAAGGCCTCTGTCCTTAAGGCTCTGAAATAAAGCAGACCAAAAGCCGCTGTCTTCTGATTCAGCTATGCTGGCCCCCAGGATCTCTCGGAGGCCATCTTCGCGAATTCCCACGACAATCAGGAGAGCTCTGGATTTATATTGGGCACCTTGTCTGACCTTGAAGTAGGTTGCATCCACAAGAAGATAGGGGATCTTGGTTTCGATTGGTCTCTTAAGGAACTCTTCAACTTTCTCGTCGAGAATTTTGCATATTCGAGAGACTTCAGATGCGGATAGTCTATCCAGACCGAAGCTTTTGACCAACTCCTCCATTCTACGAGTTGAAACACCTTGAATATATGATTCTGCTATTATCATCAGCAACGCTTGATCTACACGAGAATATCTCTCAAAAACCTTTGTTTCAAATGGGAATTCCCTAAACTGAGGCTTATCAAGGGTTATTTCGCCAACACGGGTCTTGAGCGTTCGTGGCCTCGTGCCATTTCGGTGTGCTTTTCTCTGAGGGCCGCGCTCGTAAGGGAGTGCGCCACTCTGTAGATATGCTTCATACTGCATTACCACGTTCAGGAACTCGAGAATAACCTGCTTTAGTCCGCCATTCGGATCGACAAGATAATTTATTACTGGCTCTAATGATTGCATGGCCTTGTGTCCTCCTTGATTTGTGCAATAACTCAAGTGTGGATACAGGGCTTATTATTAAATCCTGCGGATGATCAGTTGCTGCCCTCAACATGATAGCAAACTATACCTCGCCAGGATTACTACTACTATTTTACATCAAGATCGAGACACTACCAACCAAGACAAAGAAAGGACTTAAAGTAGAGGCTCGCTTGGATGAAAGAGACTATGAAAAAGGAAAAAGGATCTCGGATGAAGATATGGCAGAACTAAAAATTATATTTCATGAATTATATCCTAATTGGAATTATTCAATTGAGCCGCGTGTAACCTTGCCGGAATCAAGAATTTTTGGGTAAATTATTTTGCTTCAACCCCTAAGGCCAGCTCCGGGATCATGCTCGTGGCCGACGCGTTCGCTCGGGCGCGCAGGAGGCTCGATCTTGGGAAACGATGGCAATTGCATCCTTGCAGATCGTTTCATCTCCGACACAATCTAGAAGACATTAAACGCCAGTAGTCAAATATCCAAGATTCAAAGCTCCAATAGTTGTTATAGGTCCCCTGATTTGGGTCGAAATACGAACCCAAAACGATAGCACCTGTTTCACGAGGGTTTAGGTCCCCAATAAGGCCATGGCCGATATGAATTGGCGCAGGATAAGCAGCACCTTGTACGATCAACAGTGCGATGCAAAAGCATAAAGCAGCAATACATTTTTTCATTTTGTATCCTCTCCAACATCCACATTTTGAATCTCCGGGAATGCATAAATTAGTCTCAGCATCTCGCATTTCAATGGGGCCACGACTTTTCAGTCATGGATAGGTATGTCTTCTCAGAAGTTTTCGTAATACGAGGCCTCTCAATAGCCTCTTAACCTCCCGGAACCAATTAGCCGTTTTTAATTCTTCAAACTATAATAGTCCTCCGTTCTCTTTCCTTATGGTGCACCCCCAGGAATTCTATTCCTTCCTCAACTCTCACGTCTAACGGACCTCTTCGCAGGAGAAGCCATTCTCCCGCAGGGCCAGGCACTGAGCGGCAAGCTGGATCAGATGCGGCTCGTATAGAGTCGCCGACGCGCGGGGCACCTCGCCCCGCTTGTACTCCACGGGCGTGACTGCCAGGCCGTCGCCCTCCAGAAGATCGATGCGACAGCACAAGCTCGCCTGCGGGGCGGAAAGCGAGACGGAGCGGGCGTGGAAGGGCACGAAGCCCTCCGGGACGGCGTCCTGCTCGGCGTCAATCTAGCGGTGCTGGAATCAGCCGTCGGCCATCTCGGCGCTGTCCTGAAATTTTGTAAAGAAGTCATATTCGATAATAGTAGCGACAAAGCCATATACAAATAGCCCCTAAAATACTGGAAGATGAAGAGGCTTGTAGCTTATGTCTCGGGCAGTGTCCAAAAGACTGGATACAGGGCAAAAGTCAACGATTTTGCCGGAATGCTGGGACTGAAAGGAGTGGTTGAAAATCTCGATGACGGCCGAGTGAAAATAGTAGCGGAAGGAGACGAAGATAAAATAAAATGGTTTGAAGAGGCCATAAACATTAAGAATAGTCTGATTCAGGTCGCATCCATCGAAAGAGAATACTCAGAGCCCAGAGGCGATTTTTCCAGATTCTACAAGCTTGTGGGCAAAGGCGAGACGGATTCCCGGCTGGATATCGCCGCAGTCCACCTGAATAATCTCATTGGAGCAGTTAATGGTCTGAACGAAAATCTCGGCAGAAAGATGGATGCCATGATAGGACTGCAAAAGGAGACTATCGAGCTGCAAAAGGAGAACCTCAATTCTTCGGAAAACCTGCTGGAAGAGGTCCGGGAATCCAGGAAGGACCTGAAGGGATATCTGGAGCAGAGGTTCGAGAAGCTGCAATCGGAAGTCACTGAGATGCAGGCTGCCCTGAGGGCAAAAGGCATTATTTAGAACCTATCGGCCAAAGCCCGCTTGTATGCTTGGCAATTTAAGTTTCATTAAATTAAGCCTACTGGCGTTTGTTTCTTATAGGTGCAGATCCGCCCTTGCATCATGCCAAACTGGATCTACCCTGATTTCGGGCCGCGCCCCCTGAGGCCATTATTTCTCTGCATCATCTCCAACACCGACACCGGCAAGATTCCCGGCCTTTCCGCCGCAGGAACCACTCCGGAGCTGACCGACTACACTCCCGGCGCCGATGCCGAGCTGGTGGAGACCAACCGCATCATCACCATGCCCGAGCTGCCGGAAGCGCCGGGCGGCTCGCCCACTCCCGCCATCGTCACCAAGGCCGCCTTGAACCTGACCGGCATACCTTCCTTATTCGTGGCCTCGGGCCTTCGTAAGAAGCCGGCCATTCCCTACGCGGAGCTGGGCGGAGCTGCGGGCGGCGACATCCGCAAAGAGCCGGCTGTGCCCGGCGCTCGTGCCCTCTACGAAAACGCCGCCCTTCTGGGAAAGAAGCTGGCCAAGCTTTCCGATTGCGTCTTCATCGGCGAGTCCATCGCCGGAGGCACCACCACGGCTATGGCCGTTCTCTGGGCACTGGGCTATGATGTCAATGTGAGCAGCAGCTTCCAGTCCAATCCCACTGCCCTGAAGCAGAGCGTGGTGTCCAACGCTTTTCAGCGGGCAGGAATCAATATTGGAAGCCTCAAGAGCGACCCCTTGCGAGCGGTAAGCCAGGTGGGCGACCCCATGATGGCTGCGGCTCTGGGACTGATGAAAGGCCTGCAGGGCTGCAAGGTCGTCCTGGCGGGCGGCACGCAGATGGCGGCGGTGCTGGCCCTGGGAAAAGCCCTGAAAATCGAGGGCGACATATCCATTGCCACCACCAAATATATCATAGAGGACGAGACGGCCAACTTCAAGGAGATCGTAGAGTCGACAAGCTGGCCTTACTACTACTCGGATCCGGGGCTGGAGAACTCCAGGATCCCGGGCGTGCAGATCTATGCGAAGGGTTACGTCAAGGAGGGCGTGGGCATGGGTGGTGCGGCCCTTCTGGCCGGGCTTTGCGGGGTCACGCAAATGCAGCTCGTCGAGGAGACAGATCGCGTGCTCATGACAGTGGAGCTGCCCAAGAAATGAAAGCTGCTGTTCTAAAAGGCCCCTGCCTCCTGGAGCTGGAAGATCTGCCCGATCCGCTGACCCCCAAGGGGGGAGCCCTGCTCGAGATCTTGGCCTGCGCCGTATGCGGTACGGATGTCAAGATGCGAGGGCAGGGTCACCGCGACCTGGCCTATCCTCGCGTGCTTGGGCATGAGATGGTGGGCAGGATCGTTGAGATGGATGCAGACTCAATCCTAGCCGAAGGCGACAACGTCCAGCTCTGGCCGGGCATCGCCTGCGGAAAATGCAGGCCGTGCCAGCGGAGAGCCGACAATCGCTGCCGCCGCATCAAGATCATGGGATTCAACTGCGACGGAGGCTTTGCCGAGCTTTTAGCCCTGCCCAAAGAGAGCATCTCTTGTGGCGTGAACCTACTGCCGGGAAATGTCGATCCGGCTCTCGCTGCTCTGGCGGAGCCCCTGGCCTGCTGCATCAACGGCCAGGAGCAAGCCCGAGTCTGTCAAGGCGATCGGGTGCTCATCCTGGGTGGCGGGCCCATCGGTGCATTGCACGCTCTTTTGGCCGAGCTTCACGGAGCCGAGAAGATAATAGTAGCAGAGAGATTGCCCTCTCGCATCCGCCTGCTGGAAAAGCACACCCGCGCTGTGGTTGTCGATCCGTCTGAGGAGCCCGGGAAAACCGCCCTGGCCGCGGAGATGGGCAGAGAAGGCGTGGACGTCATCCTCACCGCCACTCCAGAGGTGCGGGTGGACGGCGATCTTCTCCGGTTGCTCACACCCGGCGGAAGGGTCTGCATCTTCTCCGGGCCGGCTCCGGGAAACTATCAAGAGATGATCGACCAACGCTCCATTCATTACCATGAGCTTGCCATCACCGGGGCCTATGGCAGCAGTAGCCGGCATAATCGATCGGCTGTAGAGCTTTTGACCTCAGGCATGATCAAGGCCGACTGGCTCATCACCAGGAGGACGAATCTGGCCGGAATTGAGGAGGCATTTTCCCATTCATCCCAGAGAACCGGGATGAAATCAGTTGTTTGTAAGAATTAATGGATTTAATTTGAAGACTTTGGGGACTGGATAATGGAAGAGAGTTTGAGGTATTTTGGCAGCCGTGTGGACGCGCTGATTAAGGGCAGCAATCTGACAAGAGAAGAGGCGTTCTTTCTTTTCAAGCAGATTTTGAACAACGAGCAGCCCGATTTGCAGCAGGGCGCATTCCTGGCCGCCGTAACCGCCAAGGGCGCAACGGCTCAGGAGATTGCCGGCATCTGGGAAGCTATCTACGAGATCGATACTATAAAGGTCCATCCCGACGTTTGCGGCCCTCTGGTGGAGAACTGCGGCACGGGCATGGACGGCATCAAGACCTTCAATATCAGCACCGCCGCCTCGCTGGTGGCCGCCGCCGATGGCATAATCATGGCCAAACATGGAGCGCGCGCCATTACCTCAAAGTGCGGAGCCGTCGATATCCTGGAGACTCTGGGGGTCGACGTGGAATGCGATGCAAATCTGGTGAAAAGAAGCATTGAGCGCGCCGGCATCGGCATCTTCAACGGCATGAGCGCCAAGGTGCACCCCTCCGCCCTTTACAGGATTTTGTCTCAGATCAGATTCGGCACAGTTCTCAATGTGGCCGGGTCTCTGGCCAACCCGGCCAAGCCCGCTTACGCCGTGCGGGGCGTCTACTCCGAGAAAATGGTTCTTCCCATCGCTCAGGCCATGAGAGAGATTGGCTACCAGAGAGCCTTTGTCGTGCACGGCAGGAGCCTGGATGATGCAAGGGGCATGGATGAGCTCTCCACTTTGGGCCGGTCTTCTGTAGCCGAGCTGACCGAGGACGGAATGATTCGAGAGTATGCCATAAGCCCGCAGGACCTGGGAATCAAAGAGGCGGATGAATCATCTCTCCTTTACGGCAGCGACAAAGAAGCAGAAGCCATAACGCTGCTCCGGGTCTTGTCCGGGGAGGAAAGGGGCTGCAGGAGAGATATCGTGTGCCTGAATGCCGCTCCGCTGCTTTGCATCACCGATCATGCCTCAAACCTCAAAGAGGGCATGGACAGGGCCGCCGATATCATCGATTGCGGCAAGCCCATAAAAAAGCTGAAGGCCTGGGTGGCGGAGCAAAACTCAAACGCTGGCAGGCCCCTGGAAAAACTGGAAGAAATGCTGGCCCTGGCTTGCTCTTAATTTTTTTTTAGATAAAGCGTTACCCATATCTATCAGGGAGACAAGGGTATTTCTGTAGTGATGCATGGACTTTGATCCCGGCAAATGGTGCTCTGAACATAAAGGCATGCTGATCCTAGCCTTGGCCTCAATGCTTTTGATCTTCTATTTTTTCTTTCCCTTCCTGGACGGCATAATCCTTGGCACGGTCTTCGCCTACGTGGGCAAGCCCATCCGGGATTATTTCGGCAAGAGGAAGCGGCTGGGATCATTGGTTGCCACCTTATGTATTGTTGTCCCCATCTTCCTGGTCCTGGGCCTGGGAATGATCGAGATCGCCAACCAGATAATAATTCTGGCCAAAAATCAGGAGGCGATCAGAACGGCGCTAGGCACTCTGACACAGCAGGCTGCTCTAGATCTTACCCCCTGGATGAAGGAGCTATTGACCGGAGGCCTGGAGAATGCCGCGAGCATCATTGCCCCCATTGCCGCCTCCATCCCCGTCTTTCACATCGGAAGAGTGGCGTCGCTTGGAATCATCAACTTCATAGTTTCCATCCCCGTCTGCTACTTCATGCTGGTGGATGGAGAGAGCTTTGTGGAGTCGATAATATCCCTGTTGCCGCATAAAGAGAAAGAGGCGTATAGAAAATACATGAGCCGCATCGATTATATCCTGAGTGGCATATTCATCGGCACGATTTATACCTCAATTTTAGGCAGCATCATAGCCGCTATCATTTTCTATGCCTTCGGCCTGCCCAGACCCTTTGCACTGGCCAGCATCGTCTTCGTGGCCGGAATGGTGCCCTTCCTCACCTCCTGGGTGGTCATCATCCCGGTGACCGTTTACCGATATTTCACGGTGGGAATGGAGGGTGCGGTAATCTTCTTCGGCTTGGCTTCCGCGCTTATCTACCTGCCTTCAGAGCTTCTCATCCGGCCATATCTGGTAGCGGCTAAATCCTCCTTACATCCCTTACTGGTAATGCTCTCCTTTTTAGGGGGCGCTCTGGTGGCTGGCATAGGCGGCTTCTTCCTGGCTCCAGCCATAATGGGCATAATAGTAGGAATATATCAGGTACGAAGGGAAGAGATGGCTATTACGGAAGAAGCATGAAATTTTATATCGAGACTTTCGGCTGCACAGCCAACCTGGGAAACTCGCAGGACCTGGCAAGGGCCTTGCAGGAGATGGGCCATATTCCCACATCTTTGCATGAGGCGGATGCAGTAATAGTGAATACCTGCGCTGTCACGGAAAAGACACAGCGAAAGGTTCTGCGAAGGCTGAGCCTGCTGCAAGGCGAGCGACTGATCGTGGCCGGATGTCTGAGCGCGTCAATGCCGGAATCGATTACCGGCATAAGCTGCCGGGAGCGGCTGGGACTGCTGAATCGCTCCTCTGCTGCCGGGATCTCAGATCTCTTTAATGATAATAATGTCTTGCCCCATGGACCATTCCCTTTGGACGACCTGTGCGCCGTCGTCAATGTGGCGGAGGGCTGCAACGGTTCCTGCAGCTACTGCATAGTTGCAAAAGCCAGGGGCAGGCTGAAGAGCCGCAGGGCGGAAGATGTGGTAGCTGAAGTGGAAAAGCTGGCAGCTTTAGGGGCAGCGGAGGTGCAGATCTCAGCCCAGGATACGGCCGCTTATGGATCGGATATCGGAACAAATCTGGGGCAATTGCTGGATAGGCTGGTGGAGGTTCCTGGAGATTTCATGCTGCGAGTGGGCATGATGAATCCCAATAGCGCTCTCTTGATCAAAGATCAGCTACAAAGAGCATATCACAGCCCAAAAATATACCGCTTCTTGCATATCCCTGTTCAATCAGGCTCAGATGGGATTCTGAGAAGCATGGGGCGCAGATACTCGGCTGCGAGCTTTCTGAATCTTGTGAGCGCCTTCCGGTCGGCTCATCCCATGATCACCATAATCACGGATGTCATAGTGGGCTATCCAGGTGAGACTGAAGAGGACTTCATAGAGACCCTGGATCTCATAAAGCTACTGCAGCCGGATAAGGTCAATATCACCAGATTCTCGGCGCGACAGGGCACGCCTGCTGCCAGGCTCTACGACATGCCGGACAGAATCAAGAAGGATCGATCAAGAGAGATGACAGGGCTGTGGCTGCAGATTGCAAAAGAGAGAAACAGGCGCTACGTAGGCCGAAGTCTTCAGGTCTTGGTCACGGAGCGAGGGCGAGAGGGGACAATGAAGGCCAGGGCAAAGAACTATCTAGGCGTCCTGGTTACAGGCAAAGCATTGCCGGGAGCGCAGGTCACTGTAGAGGTGATCGACAGCAATCCCTTTTATGTGCTGGGAAGGGCGGTGCACTGAAAGGATGGGAACATATTTACATTCAAAGCGTCAATAATTTGTCGAGGTGTCCTCAGATGAAATGGACTGTATTAATAATAGCATTAATGATGCTACTATGCACCAATGCATTCGGACAGATGAACCCGTATTCCAGCAGCACAACGGGCGGCGCACCCACGCCCAGCACCCCCAGCAGCGCAGAGTCTCTGGGTCTGCAGGTGCCGACAGACGTCACCACATCCCAGCAGGCCCCAAGTGCGCAGGAGAGCACGCAAACTCTAATGAGCGCGAGCCAGGATGCCGCCTATGCCTCCGCGCCTGCGGAATCAAGGGCTATCGCCGCTAATCCCGTCTATAATAAGATGATAGTTCCCACGGGAGGCTATGCGCCCAATAGCCTTTATATCTCCTATGCACCACGAACCGTCGCAAGCTGCAATCTTTATGCCAACCTGCCTTTATGGATGAAGACCACGGGAACAGGCAATATCTGGTTTTATGAGTGGTATCCGAGCGGCATGCTCGATACTAATTATGCCGGAAATGTCTATTACCCGGGTTGGTACAAGAGATGGTTCTTTGCCGATACTCCGGGCTGGCACATCCTCCAGTATTACTGCAACGGCTGGAGCAACTATGCCTACATTTATGTCTCTGGCCCCGGCGGTTACTGGGTTAATCCACACCCAAGTCAGAATCCCGTCCCATATCCATATCCCTATTGGGACAGCCAGATAACCTACACCTATCCTCCCACCGGCCATACTTACTACTCCTATCAATGGACCACATCCCAGGGAAATTGATCATGGTGGACAAAATCAATTAAAAATGCTATCCTCTGCCCGGCAGGGGATCAAGATCCTTTTTTTTATCGGCTCCCAAAGCCAATTTATTTGGCCCAAAAAGGCTTTTCTTATTTGGGCGGCAAGAGTTTTATAGCTGTGCATGCTATGATTGATCCATGACACACGAAACCTCTGTGGGGAATCGTCTTCTACGACGTTCGTTCGCTTGTTGATGAAAAAGTCCGCATTTTTGACACCACACTTAGGGATGGCGAGCAGACTCCGGGCGTATCTCTCACCCAGGAGGAGAAGCTCAAGATCGCCAGGCAGCTTGATAAACTCGGCGTGAACGTCATCGAGGCCGGATTTCCCGTATCCTCCAAGGGCGAGTTTGACAGCGTCCGGCAGATCGCTGGAGAGGGCCTGCAGGCCCAGGTCTGCGGCCTCTCCCGCATTGTGAAAAAGGATGCCCAGGCCTGCCTTGATGCCGATGTGGGCATGGTGCATGTCTTCGTTCCCACCTCCGACATCCAGATAGCTCATACTATTAAGAAGAGCCATGACGAGATCGTGGCCGGAGCTATGGAGACTGTACAGTATGTCAAGGACAACGGCAGAACATGTCTCTTCTCAGCCATGGATGCCACACGCACCTCGCCGCAGTTTTTGCACCGCATCTTCAAAGCAGTAGAAGAAGTGCACTGCGATATCATCAACATCCCCGACACAGTAGGAGTTGCAGCTCCTTCTACTTTCTACCGTTTTGTCAAGGATATCTGCGATAATGTCAATATGATGGTTGATGTCCACTGCCACAACGACTTCGGCCTGGCCGTGGCCAACAGCCTGGCGGCAGTGGAGGCGGGGGCCAGAGAGGTGCAGGTCTGCGTAAACGGCCTGGGCGAAAGAGCCGGCAACGCCAACCTGGCTGAGACGGTGATGAGCCTGCACGCCATTTATGGCGCTCGCACCAGCATAAAGACGGAATACTTGGTGGAAACGGCCCGCCTGGTGGAGCGGCTCACCGAGGTTAAGATTCCCATAACTGCACCAATCGTAGGTGAGAACGCCTTCTCCCATGAGAGCGGCATTCACAGCCACGGAGTTATCGAGAACAGCAAGACCTTTGAGCCCGGCATCATGACCCCGGAGATGGTGGGCCACAAGAGGCGCATAGTCCTGGGCAAGCACACGGGACGGCATGCCGTGGCCAAAGTGCTGGAGGAATCAGGCTACCAGCCCACTGAGGAGCAGCTCCAGGAGATCTTGGAGAGGATCAAGGAGCTGGGCGACAAAGGAAAGCAGATCGCCAATATCGATCTTCAGACCATTGCCGACGTGGTTATCGGTGAAGTGGCCCGAGGAAGCCAGGCCGTAGTGCTCAAGGAGGTCTCGGTCATGACCGGAAACATCATCACGCCCACGGCAACCGTAAGAGCCCTGGTGCGAGGCAAAGAGAGAGTTCTCGCCCATACCGGCGTAGGGCCGGTCGACGCAGCCGTAAATGCCGTGCGGGGCCTCCTGGACAGCGACACGTCCATTCACATTTGCGACTTCAGAATTGAAGCCATATCCGGCGGGGCTGATGCCCTGGCGGAAGTGGTGATTGGAGTGGAGGACGAACGGGGGCGCAGGGTCAGCGCCAAATCGGCCCGCGAGGATATAGTCATGGCCTCAGTCGAAGCCCTGGTCAGCGCCATAAACAGATTGATGCTCCTGAATTCATGAGCTAAATAGCAGAAGGCTTGAATTCAAGGCCTTCTATAAAATTTTTTCAATCCTGAGCACCTGACAGGACTTATACTGGCTAAAAAAAGGAAGTGGGTTAATATATGACATTTATACGCACGGCAGCCAGTCAACGCTGATGGCTCCGCATGTGGAATTGCCCCAAAGCTGAATGAACTTCTCGATGGAGAAGACGCCGATGAGGTCTTCGACGGATCTGCCGTACTCGGCATGGCGACCCTTGAGCTGATTATCGGCCAACGGATCACGCGAGATCCAGCCGATGTGGGCTACGCCGATGACATTGCTGTTCAGGTTGGCTTCGAGAACACCGGTGCAACAGGCTGGGCATCCACTCGGACCGAAATCTCTGGTGATGCCATATCCCCTGGTCTTAACCTCTGTGGTCTTCTGTAGGTGCTCGGCATGGGTGTACATCTCCGTCAGAACTGCGCCGATTCTGTAGTTCTGCACGCAGAGTTTCTCAACCCACTTCTGGTCATAGGTTCCCGTCTGGTAAGATACGGGCATGTACTCGAACTCTGCTTCCTTAGGGGTTGACGCAAAATAATTTACCCAAAAATCCTTGATTCCGGCAAGGTTACACGCGGCTCAATCGAATAATTCCAATTAGGATATAATTCGTGAATAATAATTTTTAGTCGTGCCATATCTTCATCCGAGATCCTTTTTCCTTTTTCATAGTCTCTTTCATCCAAGCGAGCCTCTACTTTAAGTCCTTTCTTTGTCTTGGTTGAGCCTATCAGCTTGATAATCGTTTCATAGCTGGCCAACGGCTTTCCACGCCAATTCATGCTTATGAATGAGAACATGCAATGCTCAATCTTATTCCATTTGCTTGTCCCCGGCGGAAAATGACAGACTGTTATTGCCACTCCAATTTTGTCCGCCAAATCCTGCAAAAAGAATTTCCAGCTTCTGTTTCGGCTTCCATTGCTTCCTCCTCCATCCGCACAGATAAGCAAATTTTTACATTCTACATAATTGTATTTTCCAATCATATTCCACCATTGTCGGATGCTTTCAACGGCGAACTCCGCAGTGTTATAGCTCTTGCCCACATTAACCAAGCCATCATTTCGTTTGAGATCATAAATTCCATAAGGTATCGCAGAGCCTATTGCTAACGATGGAAAATCATACACATTTACCTGTTCTGGATCGCCTATTTGCCTCCAAGTCCTACCTGAGTTCTTAAAATCACCAATACTCTCTTTTTTCTTTGCGTCTACAGAAATTACAGGATCGCCATTATCTATGAATTTGGCTGCCTGTGTATTAATATAACGAAACTGACTATCTCTCTCAGGAACTGATTTGCCTTCTAATGTTTTTTTATTGGCTTGAAGCGAATAGCCACTTTCTTTCAAGAGACGTCCTACCGTATCGTGGCTCACATCATGCCCTTTTAACTGTAGCTCCTCGGCTATGGCATAGGTCGATTTATATGTCCATTTAAGAAGACTCATTGGATCGCCTGCCGTGCTTTCTTTCATGATATCTTCTAGGTCGCTCATAAGAGCTGGGTCCGTGTTTTTAGCCTTCTTCCGCCCGCCTCCTGGCTTGCGGAGCCTCTCAGGCTGTTCCAACTCATCTTTGCTTTCAAGTTCTTGAACGCCCTTATCGATGGTCTTTCTGGATAATCCCGTTATGGCAGAGACTTTTGAGACACCACCCCGACCGATCTCAAGAGCTTTGGCCGCTGCAAATCGCCTTGCTTGGACGGAATCAGCACCTGACATAGCTTTTAAAAAGGGTCCATATTTAGCATCGTCATCCATAATTATAAAGACAACGTTCTACAATATAAGTTTGTG